>JARFPV010000005.1 GCA_029288115.1 Akkermansiaceae bacterium
TTGAACCTAATCGACCTCAGAACCTGCTGGCCAAAGCCCTTACCCTTTGACACAGCTCCAGAGAGTGATAGCGATTTCCTAAGGATTCCATTACAGCAGTTTATATCTGGAAGCACACCTCAGGGCTTGAAATTTCGTCTCCAAACGCCGCAAAACAACGATCCTGGGCGATTTTTTCTAAAAAACTCAATGCGTGGTTAAAATTTACTTGCCCGGATGGCTGGATTGTGATGAATTCCCGCCCCCGAACGGCATGCAAGGTGCGTTCCGTCGGTTTTAACGCATTCAGCATTCCCCAAGGAGATATTCCCATGGCCTACGCAGTTTTCAAAACAGGTGGTAAACAATACCGCGTTCAAAAAGGTGACACCCTCGACGTCGAGAAAATCGATGCCGAGGTTGATTCCGAAGCAAAGTTCGACGAAGTCCTTCTCGTAAATGACGGTAGCAGCACGACTGTTGGCGCCCCATTTGTTGACGGAGCAGTAGTCACGGCCAAGGTCGTGGACCAGTTCCGCGGCAAAAAGGGTGTGGCATTCAAGTTCAAGCGTCGTCAAGGATACCACAAGACCAAAGGCTTCCGCCGCCACATGACCAAGCTGGAAATCACCAGCATCGGTTAATTCAATTTTAATCTCAACTACTCAGAACAATGGCTCATAAGAAAGGACAAGGATCCGTTAAGAACGGTCGCGACTCACGCAGCAAACGCCTCGGTGTGAAAAAGTTCGGTGGCGAGGTTGTCGTCGCAGGTAACATCATCCTCCGTCAGCGCGGCACCAAGTGGCACCCCGGTAACAATGTTTACATGGGTAAAGACTACACCATCCACGCCAAAGCCGACGGCAACGTTTACTTCGACAAGGGCGGCCGCCGCGTCAACGTGAAGCTCGCAGAAGCTAGCTAAACGATACCAAAACGATTTTCAAAAGCCCCACTGGATACGTCCGGTGGGGCTTTTTTGATCGTAATCGGCTATGCAATGACGGGATGTGTCACCAGACCTGCGAAGAATCGAAGAAATCGAAAAAATTGCTCAGAATGCAACTTTTTCGCGCCACAGTGGTTCAACATCCGCTATGAAATTAATCAAACTAGTCAGCATCGGTCTCTCCAGCCTTTTTCTCTGCTCAACAGTGATCGCTGAAGATGGCGATCAGAAGAAAAAGAAGGGCAAAAAACCCAAACGCACATTCGTAGAAGTTGATACCGACAAAGACGGCAAAATCGGCGAGGCTGAATTCACCGCAGGCGCCAAAGACGAAGCTAAAGCAAAAGCTCGTTTTGGGAAAAAAGACAAGGACAACGACGGATTCCTCAGTAAAGAAGAGTTCGGTGGTAAACCCAAAGGTAAAAAGGGTCCTAAAAAGGCCCCTAAGAAACCCAAGAAGGACGACGCTTAATCACGTAACCCTGAATCTGCCCTGCTCCATTAGGTAGCTTAGGCACAATTTCACAACAGACCTCAGAAGACTCGATCTTCTGAGGTCGATTTTTTCCAGCCACACGGGGGCGTGAAGGGACTACCAGAGAACCTTCCGGACACCAATACGGGCAAACCAGCCGGAGTCGGCGTCGTCTTTAAAGATTTCATTCCCAGAATCTGTATCAATTTCAAGTTCATTGGAAATCGTGGCTCCTACCCAGAGCCCCAACCAGACTTTTTCTGAGAGTCTTCGCTCCACTCCGATTCCTGCCTGAAAACTTTCCAGCCTGATATCGAAACTGTTGCCGTTGTTCTCGACATTCCACGTGCCTCCTGCCGACCACACACCGGCATGCAGCAGCCAATCATCATGCGGCTGCCACGACACCTTCAAGCTGGGGCCTGTGAGTCGCACAATCACCTCATCGACAGGCATCCACTGGAATCCTATCCCGGGGGTCACACGGCTTTCCAAGCCATCGACGGAAAATGCCACACCACCGAGCCATGCGAATCGATCCGAGCTACGGTAGCGGAAACCGACCTGTCCGCTGACCACAAAATCATCGCTACTCATCGCCGAACCATCGGTGGCTACTCCTGGTGACAGATGTGCCGTCCACGACCATTTACTGCCAGGCTGACGGTACATCCAACGAGCCATGATGCGGAAATCGTGAAGATCCATATTTCCTAGCGGAGTATCGGTATCCAGCCATGTAGCCGCGTAATCGATACCGAACACAAAAGCATGGCGGTCATTTAAATGAATAGGAGCAGTGAGTGGCAAACTGAGCGAGGCCTGCTCGAAGGAAAAGCCACCTGCCATGGTGTCGAAATCAACATCCGGTGACAAGGTGTAGTCAATACTCACTGAAGGGGCGATCGCCGGCGACCTCGACATCAGAAAATCACCCAGATTCACACGCTCCGCTGCATGAACCGACGTATGTGAAATCACCACGGAAACCGATCCGATCACCATCGCACTGAATTGTTTTTTAAACATGCTTCTGAGTTAACACAGGTAGACATTTCCGCCAGTGAAAATGTGTTATCTAAGTTACCCTCACATCGGAATAAATTTCATTTGAATATTCATCCTTGCCACACCGTCTAAGGTTGCGTTATCCTCGCGATGCTCGTTTTTTAATCTAACACCTATTGAAAAACGGAATAAGTGCCACGGATTTCACCGATCCGGAGCATTGAACCCTAACACCTACGACCCAATGAAAAACAAACTGCACCTCGCAGTGCCTCGTGGCATTGCTGTGTCTGCCCTCTGCGCAGCCACCCTAATCAACACCACCGCTCCCTCTGGCGCGGATACTGTTCGCCCTCGCACCAAGTCCTTCCAGACACACAAAATTGACCCGGAAAAGGAACTCGTCATCACCGACCTCAACGTGGTCGAGTCCCAGCATGCAGCTTACCCCGGCAAACTCTCGTTCGGCTACCTCATGGAGCAGGCGTTCGGGCAGGAAAAGGCACCGGAAATCGTTCGTGACATGCTGATGAGCTGGGAAAAAAGCTTCATAATCGTGGGGCACAAAGTTGATGCACGTAAAGATGTCCGCCGACATATCATTGACCCATGGATGCAGCGCGACGGATTCAAACCTGGATGCGGAAAAGAATGGCAGCCTAATTTTGCTCACGCGCCATTTAACCTGTTAGCCATTGTCAACCGCATGGACATGGGCGTCAATCCGGACACACTTCCGAAACTCGATCTTGAGATTAAAAAAGAACCAGACACCCCATCTATCAGCAACCAGGAGATCAATCCTGGATTTTTTCTACCTGTGAATCTACCTAGGAGCGAAGCCCCGTTTGTCTTTCCTAACACATTCGGAAGATCGAACCGCTACTACGGCTCCACCCAGGGGCTCGATTCCCAGGGCGGCGAAGGGCGGTTTGTTTTTGGTCTCACCGATCAGAATGGAGAGCCTCTCAAAGGTGGCTTCACCCTGATTCTTGAGTATGGAATGCCCATTGATTCGAAACGCCAAAACCTCTACCAACTGGCAGCCGACTGGCATGTTCTGGGTGAACACAAGAAATTTGATGCCGCCTACATGAAAGACCTGCTCAAAGTAACTGACAAGTTTACCCGACGGAAGCAGGTGAAGGACGGCAAAGTCGTCAACGCTACCTCAGTCTCACAGCTGATCCGTATCCGCACCAATGACGGCGTGCTCGGCAAGGAGCGTGAGTTCCGTGAGTTCCGACTGACACCTGCCAATATGCTCACCCCGGCACCCCTTGCCGGTACGGTGGCTGATCAATTTTTCGACAGACGCAGCAGGGAAAACCGTGCCCTCAGCCGGTGGCTAAAGAAAAGGGACAACATTCCATTAAATCCAAATACCGGAACCCGAAGAAACCCGCAAGCTACAGCTCGTACAAGTGGTAATCTTGCTAACATTCCCTTACCCCAAACGATCACCGTTGGCAGTGAGAATGTCATTGTCGCTACAGGCACCGCGCGCGTCGCGGATAACGACAAAGACCACCACTGGGAAGGGCGAAGCATTACCGAAGACATGCGGCGGAACTTCTCCATGCAGTCCTGCACCGGCTGCCACTGCGGCGAAACAGGATCCGAGTATTTCCACATCGCCCCGCGAAGCCCCGGTAAGGTAAGCGAGCTTTCAAAGTTCCTGAATACCTGTCTCTTATACACATCTGACGCTGCCGACGAAGATTGTCTAGTGGGGGTGTGGGTGGGGGGGGGGGGGGGGG
>JARFPV010000026.1 GCA_029288115.1 Akkermansiaceae bacterium
GACCACAACATTCCTACTTGGGATCAGGATAAACCGATCACCGACCCCATTTCCAAGTTTCAGGTTGAGACACTGACCAAGAACTGTGAGGAGTTTGGCATTACACTCTACGGACTCGGTAATAAGAAAAACGGAATCGTACACGTCGTGGGACCAGAAAATGGCTACACACTTCCCGGAATGACCATCGTTTGTGGTGATAGTCACACTTCCACGCACGGAGCTTTCGGGACGATCGCTTTTGGAATTGGTACCAGTGAGGTAGAGATGGTTCTCGCCAGCCAGTGTATCCTGCAGCCACGCCCCAAACGTATGCTCATCAACATTGATGGCGCACTTGGCAAGGCAGTCTCATCAAAAGACATCATTCTCTACGTCATCTCCCAGCTTTCCACGGGTGGTGCCACCGGATACTTTGTTGAGTTTGCCGGATCCGCCATCAGAGCACTCTCTATGGAGGCACGCATGACACTCTGTAACATGAGTATTGAGATGGGTGCTCGCGGTGGGCTCATCGCTCCAGACCAGACGACGTTCGATTACATCGAAGGGCGCGAGTTCGCTCCCAAAGGCGAGGACTGGGACAGGGCGCTTGAGTATTGGGCGACTTTGAAAACCGACGAAGGCGCTGAGTTTGATAAGACATTCAACTTCAATGCTTCCGATATCGAACCGATGATTACCTACGGCACCAACCCAGGAATGGGAGTCGGCATCACAGGCTCCATCCCCACACTGGATGAAATCGATGAGGCGGGCCAAGCGTCCTTTAAGCAGTCGATGGACTACATGGGATTCCAGCCCGGTGACCCAATGATTGGCAAAAAAATCGATTATGTTTTTGTTGGCTCGTGCACCAATGGTCGCATCGAGGACTTGCGGACCTTCTGTAACTTCATCAAGGGTAAGAAAAAAGCCGACCACGTTACCGCTTGGATCGTTCCCGGCAGTCGCCGCGTCGAGAAGCAGGCGATGGAGGAGGGGCTTATTGAAATCATGACCGATGCTGGTTTCGTGATGCGTCAGCCAGGCTGCTCCGCATGCTTGGCCATGAACGATGATAAAGTCCCAGCCGGGCTCTACAGCGTTTCCACATCGAACCGTAACTTTGAAGGCCGTCAAGGTCCTGGCTCGCGAACGCTTCTTGCCAGTGTGCTCACTGCTGCGGCAGCTGCTGTCACCGGTGAGGTCACCGACCCGCGCACCATGCTGGAAACCCCCGAACCCGCCCTCGCCTAGCCCATCCACCGTTCTCTATTAACCATTCACTATTTAACCAATGGCTATCGAAAAATTTCTAACCGTCACGTCCACTTGCATTCCACTGCCTATTGAAAATGTGGATACCGACCAGATCATCCCCGCTCGTTTCCTCAAGGCAACGACGAAAGAAGGATTTGGTGACAACCTCTTCCGCGATTGGCGCTACGATAAACAAGACCAACCGAAATCTGACTTCGTGCTCAATGACCCTACCTACAGTGGGGAGATTTTGGTGGGAGGTAAAAACTTCGGCAGCGGATCAAGCCGTGAGCACGCAGCTTGGGCCATCGCTGGATATGGCCTGCGTGTTGTGGTTTCGAGTTTCTTCGCTGATATTTTCAAAGGAAATGCGCTCAATAATGGCGTGTTGCCTGTCCAGGTTTCAGACGAATTCCTCGCCAAGCTTTTCCAGGCAATCGAGGGTGATGCCAAGTCCACGGTGACCGTCAATCTCCCTGATCAAACGATCACCATTGATGCTACGGGCGACTCTGAAGATTTTGATATCAACCCCTATAAGAAGAACTGCCTGTTGAATGGCTATGATGACATCGATTACCTCTTGAGCAACAAGGACAAGATCGAGGAGTGGGAAAAAACCAGCTTCTATTCATAAACGAACAAATAACCCCGAACTCTCATGCAAATTGAAATCATGGACACCACCCTCCGGGATGGTGAGCAGACCTCCGGGGTCTCATTCTCTGCGCATGAAAAGTTGAGTCTTGCGAAAATCCTGCTGCAGGATGTGAAGGTGGACCGCATTGAAGTCGCCTCCGCGAGGGTTTCCGAAGGGGAGTTCGAGTGTGTTAGTGCGATCACAAACTGGGCGAAGAATAACGGATTGATCGATCACGTTGAAGTGCTCGGTTTTGTCGATGGAAAAGTATCTGTCGATTGGATTACCAGTGCCGGTGGACGTGTCGTCAACTTACTGGCCAAGGGATCACAACGTCACGTTGAGCTTCAGTTGCGTAAGACGCCCGAACAGCACCTCGCTGACATTAAGGAGGTGATTGCCTACGCCGACTCTCAGAATGTGGACGTCAACATCTACCTCGAAGACTGGTCAAACGGGATGATTAGCTCACCCGATTACGTTTTCTTCATGGTGGATGGCCTGAAAGACACATCCATCAAGCGCTTCATGCTGCCCGACACTTTGGGTATTCTGAATCCTGACCAGACACTTGATTTCTGTTCGCAGATGATCGACCGCTATCCCGATAAGTGGTTCGATTTCCATGCGCATAACGATTACGATCTTGCCTCGGCAAATGTGTTTAGCGCGGTGAAGGCAAAAATTCATGGCATTCATTCCACTGTAAATGGCATGGGCGAAAGAGCAGGCAATGTGCCTCTTTCCAGTGTCATTGGTGTGATCCATGACCAGCTGAAGCAATCGACCAATATCGAGGAAACCTGCATTAATAAAGTCAGTCGAATCGTCGAGACCTATTCCGGTGTTAGGATTCCTGCCAACAAGCCGGTGATCGGTGAATTTGTTTTCACCCAGACTGCCGGTATCCACGCCGATGGTGACTCCAAGGACAACCTCTACTACAACGGGCTGTTGCCGGAACGTTTTGGTCGTACCCGCGAATACGCACTTGGAAAGACATCAGGAAAAGCAAATATCCAGAAGAATCTGGAGGAACTTGGGATGAGTCTCGAGCCCGACGATCTGAAGCGGGTGACAAAAAGAATCATCGAACTTGGTGATAAAAAGGAAAGAGTGACCAAGGAAGACCTGCCGTTCATCATTGCGGATGTTCTTGGCACCACCACAGCGGGCAACGATATCGAAGTGGTGAACTACTCCCTGTCACTCACCCAGGGGCTCAATCCAGTCGCTACCGTGCGCCTCAGAATCAAAGGTGAGTTCTACCAGGAAACCAGTGTGGGCGACGGTCAATATAACGCTTTCGTCAAAGCTCTCTGGAAAATTTATAAGCGTCTCGATAAAAAACACCCGATCTTGCAGGACTACTCAGTGACGATTCCTCCCGGTGGACACACGGATGCTCTCGTGGAGACGACGATTCTCTGGGATATGGACGGTAAGAGGTTCAAAACCAGAGGCTTGGATGCCGACCAGACGGAGGCCGCCATCCAAGCGACTATCAAGATGCTCAATATCATCGAGGAATTTTAGCTTCATCTGAAAAATTCCTCTTGCCACCAGCCGCGCCGTGGGATAACTCCGCCCCCGCAGAACGACTGCCGCCCGGCGGAGGACGTCCTGCTTGAAAGGAAAAAAGGGGCATTAGCTCAGTTGGTAGAGCACCTGCATGGCATGCAGGGGGTCAGCGGTTCGAATCCGCTATGCTCCATTTCCCTTGTCCATTCCACCATCCGATTGATCCGCCGCGTGTTCACCCTGAAACAGGCGGCTTTTTTATCGGGATACATCCACACCCATGGCAATTGAAGGTAAAGAACTCGCCATCGCATGCGCCCGCGCAGCGGAGGAAATCCAGGCCGAGGACATCCGTGTTCTCGACCTCACCGGTATTTCCTCACTGACGGACTTTATGGTCGTCTGCTCAGGCACCTCGCTTCCACACCTCCGTGCGGTCATGCGTGACGTGGAGAAAGCCCTCATCGAGAAACACGATGTTCGCCCGGAAAATGCCGAGGGCAACGCAGATTCCCGCTGGGTCGTGCTCGATTTCATCGATGTCATGGTGCACATCATGCATCAGGAAATGCGTGATCTTTACGGCCTCGAGGATCTCTGGGCTGGAGCCAAGGAGGTCCAGTGGGCGGAAGCCGGCGAGTAGGCTTCTTTGAGGATTTGAATAAATCCCCATGCCCGGACGTCGAATCCACATGGCAGGCAAAAATATTGATCTCTCAAAAATTCACGGGCGCATCCAGTTCGTGCGCAGCTTTCCCGATTACAAGGTCAAGGTGGTGGATCATTTCCCTGATCTTAAGGTGAAAAAAGTGAAGCATTTTCCAAACAAACCCGGACTTTGGAAAATTGTCACCAGCTTCCCCGACTACAAAATCCAGATTGTGAAGCATTTCCCTGATTTCAAAATCAAGTATGTGAATCACTTTCCTGGCGTGAAGTAGGATGTGAATAAGTTGTGGGTAATCTGTTGATTTCTGCCATCGAGTGCATGGTTGTGTGAAATTACTGTCACCTAAGTCGTTGATAATTGAGGACTCATGCTTGATCTCTAGCGGCTCTTCGTTTTGCTGGTTCTGGAGTGCAGCAGTATCTACTAACAATGGTCTAGCGTATGCCAACAACCCCATTTTCGTGATAAAACAACCTATGAACACTGTTTGTTCACAGGGCTAAGACTGATCTTCACAAGATATTCACATCGACCAGCCCCGGGCGTCCCGTTGCTTGATGGGTCGGTTTTGTGAATAACTTGGTAATAATTTACATCCATCGCCGTCCCGTTGTGAATAAATTCAGGGTAAGGTGTGAACTAATGACTTCCGGTCTAATCGACAACCCTCTACACTCTAACCATGAAATTGGATTATCGGTGGGTTGGCTTGTTGGTGATTGCCTTGGCTGTGGGGCACTGGAGTGGGAGGACAAGCAATTCATCTGCTGCAGAACCCGAGAGCTCTGCTGCTGAATTGCATGATATAGAGGGTGACCGGTTCCGCAAGAATCCTAGCACACGACTCGGCAAGCGAAGAGATCGCAACAGCAACCATGGTAGCAGATCACGGCAACAGGATCTCGATCGCATCTTGGCGGATTTTTATGATGAGTCCTATGGTAGCGAGGATCCATTTGGCGGAAATGGACTCCGTATCACCAAAGAGCACCCCGCTTGGGCGCGGCTCTGTGCCTGGGCGATGAGTCTTCCGAGGTCAGACTTCCCGGATGTCATGCGTAAAGCCGGAATGGTCGGGGAACAAATGAATCACGAGATCGTGAATGTGCTGATCCAACGTTGGGTCGAGCTGGATCCAGACTCTGCTCAGGCATGGGTGAAAGCGCTTCAAAAGGAGGATGAAGACGAGGAGCGGGTTTATAATATGGAGATGTTTCTCGTTCAGGAGGCAGCCCTTCACCACCCTCAATGGGCTGCAGAAGCGCTGAAAGTCTTGCACAAGAACATTGCCAATTACAATGCGGAGCACGATCCTGAAGAAGAGTTCGACCCATTGGGTGATTCCGGGATCTATATGGATTTAGACAGATTTTTCTGGCGACTCACAACACTGCCAGCCGCTCAGAGGGATTCGATTGTCAATTATCTGGGCAATGACATCTTGCAAGATGGGATGGAAGGGTGGATGCGCGGAATGATGGTTAGGGGATCGGAGCAAGATCTCGTGAAGCTCTATCAAGCGTCTGCCGAATCGGATAATACGTATGGATTCAGTGAAGCGTTCAGGCGTATTGCCAATGAGGATTGGAAAGCAGCTCGCGACTTCGTGGAAACAAATGCAGCGTATGATGTCGATGACGTGGTCTGGCAGAACTGGCCAGAGGATGACTCTCAAAGTGCAAACCGGTGGTACTTGGATCGATCTACGGATCAAGACAATAGGCTTTACCGTATCGCAAGCCTCGCGCGGACCATTAAAGACTTGAATCAGCGTCAGCAATGGATCAATCAGATGGAAGCTCGGGGTGAGCCAGTGTCCAGAGCCCTGGAAGGCCTTGTGGATACGATAGCTCAAGATGATCAATTGGATGCTGCAATCGCCTTGATTCCAAGATTGCCGCAAGAAAAACAGCAGGAAGTAAGGATTGAGATCTATGACCGTGCCCTCAGGAAAGATTGGTTTAATCCACTCAGTGGGGAAAGTGCTTATTTTGTTGTTCTGAAGAAGGAGCACATCCAGTTTTCCAGAAGCCACCCCGGATTTCGCGAATACGTCTTAAAGACCAACGAAGATGCACTTCGTCAATTTACCCAGCTTGTCGCATCAGTTGAGGGGGAAATGAATGGCGATGCTCCGGATATCAGAGGCGATGAATAGAGGCCGATTTTGCTCAGATGCACGATTTTTGAAGCAAGAGGATCATCCATACTAATTAAATAACCCGTAAATTCAGGGGATATAAATTTTTTTATGCCCGATTTTTTGAGAATCGAGCCTGTTATTGATCTCACAATATGTATAAGATACCTGCTGTTTAGAGGACATCCTTAATATATATTAAATATCAAGCCCTCCAGATTACCTGAGATTTTTGAAAAATTAGTGCCTTTAGGGGTTGACCTCAAGTGTGTTATTGTGTACTAAAGTGCTCGAATCAAGCCGATCAGTGTATCAATGAGCACCACAAGTCATAGTCTCGGGGGGTTTTATCCCTACAAAATGGACGCGAAATGCCGCGTTTCCATTCCGAGTGACTGGCGTGCAGAGATCGCCAACAGCGTTCTGAGATTGCTGGTCGCGCACGATGAGAAAGTTCCCACCTTGAAGGTCCTGACTGAATCTGAATTTGAGAAGATGCAGCGGGACATCAATGACAGCGAGAGACTGAACCCAGCCCAAAAGCGCACCATGCTTGGCGCACTCTTCGAGCGCAGCACCAAAACTCATATGAATGAGCAGGGCAAGCTAAGCATCCCCAAAGCGCAACTAGACCATCCCGGGTTAACCCCCGGCGACGGTCTGGTGCTGTGCGGGCGTGGTAACTACTTCGTGATCTTTAACGAGGAGAACTACGGCAAGCTCGAGGCCGCACGCAAATCCACTCTCGAGGAGCTCGATGCTGAGTTTCAGTTTTTCTAAGCCGATTGCCGATCAACGAACCAATTTTAAACCATTTCCTGTGATACACGCTGATACACAACTGACAACACCGCAGTTCACCCTGTGGAGAAATGCTTGTGCAGAGCGCGGGACGACTTGGAGGGAGTCCCGCCTCTGCACAGCATTCGAGTCAGATGCCGCGTAGAGCAGATCAATTTTCCCGGATACACGCTGATATAACCATGCAGTTCGCCCTTATGAGTTCATGTTGTTTACTGAAAAAAAGTTGGTAGCTGCCGGGGTTGGGACGACTTGGAGGGAGTCCCGCCCCGGTGTCTCTGCTTGGATTCGTGCGAAATCGATGGAAAAAAACTCACCGTCCGAAGATAGTCATTACCATACTCCGGTCTTATTAGACGAGGTGCTGCACTTCATGGCTCCGGCTGCAGGCAAGATCATCGTCGATGGCACCCTCGGTGGAGGTGGACACAGCGAAGCAATGCTCAAGGCGGGTGCGCATGTCATCGGTGTCGATCAGGACGATCAAGCACTCGAACACGCTGGAGCGCGACTCGCTGGGTTTGGTGATCAGTTCACTGCCTTGCGTGGAAATTTTTCGAATCTTCCTCAACTTCTTGCCGACGCAGGTGTTGGAAAAATCGATGGGTTGTTAGTCGATATCGGAGTGTCTTCGTGGCAGCTCGATGAGGCCGACCGTGGATTTTCATTTGGTAAAGAAGGGCCGCTCGATATGCGTATGGACCGTAACGTTGCCCAGACTGCGGCAGACATGGTTAACCAATCATCTGAGAATGAGCTTAAGCAAATTTTCCGCGACTATGGTGAGGAGCGAGCTGCAGGAAAGTTAGCTCGCCGCATTTGTGAGCGCCGCATCATCGAGCTGTTCAAAACAACCACCGACCTTGCGGAATTTATTGCTTCCATTTCACCACGAGGAGGGAAGATCCACCCAGCGACGCGGGTTTTCCAGGCGTTGCGTATCGCGGTGAATGATGAGCTTGGCGTGTTACGCTCGTTGCTTGAGAACGCTGCAAAGCTTCTTAACCCGGGCGGGAGACTCGCGGTCATCACCTTTCACAGTTTGGAAGACCGCATCGTGAAGCAGTTCTTCAGGCACGCATCACAGCCTCAGATCGACCGTAAAGAATGGCCTGAGCCACGCCCCAACCCCGATTACTGTTACAAACTTATCACTCGACGCCCGGTGATCGCTGGTGCTGAGGAAATTCAGACCAACAAGCGCTCCCGCAGCGCCAAACTTCGCGTCGTTGAGAAGATCTAACATTTGACATCAAATTATGAACAAACACCGCAATAAGGAACGCCGCTTCAGCCTTGCTGAGATCGTGGTTTTGATTTTAGCCGCCGTCGTCCTCATGGCAGCAGGTGTCACCCATGCGTGGCTCAAGAACAGCCATGTGGTGGTCATGCGTGATGCGGATCAGGCGGAGCAGCGCATCAGCGATCACGAAGATACGATCAATAGCCTGCAGGTGAAGATCGATAAGAAACTCAACATTTACCAACTACGTGATGACCTTGAACGTGCGGAATCAAGACTGGAGCTTGTTCCGGTTAGTTCCATCGAGGTCATTCCCGCCTATCAACCTGCTGGATCACAGGCGCAAGCCGACCAGCAGCCCACATCCATCGCCCAGAGTCAGCCCTAAATGAATCCCGTCGTATTTAATCGCCGTTGCGTGTTCCTCTGCCTGGCCTTCGTGGTCGGGCTGAGTGCATTATCGGCACGACTCATTTATTTGCAGGTGGTGCGGGCAAAAGACTATGCGGAAAAGTCAAACCGGGTGTCGGTTCGTAAAGAAACACTCAAGGCAGTGAGAGGCTGCATAGTGGATGCGAACAACCAGCTCATTGCACGTAATATCCCGAGAGCCCGTATGGCACTGGATAAAAATCTTCTTACAGATATTCGCCTGGCGACTCTTTCCTTGGCGAACCGTGAACTCCGTGAGACCCCCGAGTGGGCATCCTGGGATCAGAAAACACGTCACCGCAAGCTCAAGAAGCGCGCTGCACAGCTTAAGAATGAGATGCCGGCCGATGTGATCGTCGAAAAGCACATTGCCAACGTAGTTCAAATCTTTGCCCGTCCACTCGGCATGACTCCAGCAGCATTAAGGGCTTCGATGAAGCTCGAAAAGGAAAACCAGATGTACGTGGTGATCCGCAAAGACCTGGCCGAAGACGAAGCAGAAAACCTGAAGAAACTCGCACGCGATCGTAGTATCGTGCATGCGTTCGTATTTGAGGAGCTGCAGAAGCGTTGGTATGTGATGCCGAAAAATGCCGCGCATATCATCGGGTTTGTCGGCCAGGATCTGGAGGATGATTCAGATTTGGTGATGGGTCGTGCAGGTCTTGAAAAAGTCATGGATCCCTACATGTCAGGTAAGGATGGTTACGTGATGAACCATCGTGACAGGTATGATCACCTCGCTGTCGCCAAGCCCCAGGAAATGGTTCCACCACGCCATGGATTGAATGTTCAGCTCACTCTCGATATGGGTATTCAGTCGATCTTGGAGGAGGAACTGGATGCTGGTCTGGCAGAATATCAGGCTGAGAAGGGTACGATTATTTTGATGGATCCACATACTGGAGATATCCTCGGGATGGCGAGTCGACCGACGTTTGATCTGAACACTCGTGAAAACATCAAGGAAAACGGTTATGACTTCGCCACGCAGGCGATTTACGAGCCAGGATCCACATTCAAAATCATCGCCACTGCGGGTGCGCTTGATCAAGGGCTAGTGAATCCTAGCACGCAGGTATTCTGCCATTATGCACACTACCAGGTGGGTTCGGTGCGGGTGCCTGATCACCACCCCTACGGCATGTTGTCCATTGAACAGGTGCTGGCGAAATCCTCTAACATAGGTGCCTATAAAATCGCATTGCAGCTTGGACGCCCGCAGTTCTTCAACTACCTGCACAAATTTGGTTTTGGCAAACAAACAAAGATTAAAATGGCGGGTGAAAGTGCTGGGGTGGTACGCAACACGGGGAACCCAACCGATTTTTCACGCAACTCATACGGATACGCGGTGAGTGTTACGCCGCTTCAAGTGGCGTGTGCTTATTCAGCTATTGCTAACGGCGGCACACTGATGGAGCCAAAGCTTTTGAAGTCAGTCATGGCAAACAACGGCGCCATCATAAAGCGCTATAAGCCAGTGAAAGTTCGCCGTGTGATCAAGCAATCGACCGCCGAAAAAATGCGCCGCGCGCTTGCGACTGTTGTTGATATCAAGGGAACTGCCAGACGGGCCATGGTCGAGGGATTTATCGCTGCGGGCAAGACCGGAACAACAGTTAAAATCGACCCCGAGGGTGGTTATCTCCAAGGCCGCTATACGGTTTCGTTTGCCGGTATGATGCCTGCCGAAAATCCTGCATTCGTCTGCGTGGTGGTTGTCGATGATCCTCAGACCACGGAGGTGAAACGCTATGGAGGAACAATCGCAGCTCCGATTTTTTCCAAAGTCGCTACTCGCGTGGCGAAACACATGAGTCTCGAGCCGACCGAACCCATCGAACCCAAAGATGCTTCCCAGCCGCTTGCGCATGCTAGCAATTAACCCAATGAAACTTCGCCAACTATTGACTGTATTACCTAAGGCCACTGTATCCGGTGACCTTGATCAAGAGGTGGCGGGTGTTACGTCAGATTCACGCGAGGTGGTGTCAGGCAGTGTCTTTGTTGCAGTTCGTGGCAGTGATGCGGATGGCCAAAACTTCATCCCTCAAGCGATCAAGCAGGGGGCATGCGCAATCGTTTCCGAGGTGGCACCCGAGTTGGATGAGAAAACTGCATGGGCACATGTACCGGATGCACGTGCGGCTGTTGCTGCACTTGCATGTGTTTGGAACGACCACCCTTCAGCCTCCATGAAGGTGGTTGGGATTACCGGGACCAACGGCAAGACCACAACGGCATTCATTACCCACGCCATCATGAACGCGGTGTGGCTTCGCGCTGGTCTCTTAGGAACCGTGCAGGTGAATGATGGTGAGAATATTCGGCCGGCCACTCACACGACACCTGGCCCCGTGGAACTTCAGGCGATTCTTCGAGATATGGCGGATAATGACTGTCGTGGAGTTGCCATGGAGATTTCTTCGCATGCGCTTGAGCAAAAGCGCACCGATGGACTGCTTTTGGATGCCGCCGTATTTTCTAATCTAAGCCAAGATCACCTCGATTATCACAACACCATGGATGCTTACTTTGCTGCCAAGCAAAGGATGTTTGAGATGCTTGAAACACAGCCTGGTAAAAAGAAGACAACGGCCGTGATTAATCTCGACGACGCCTATGGGCAGAGACTTGCTGAGGAGTTCAAAGATCGCCTGTTCCTGCTCACTTATGGGCATGGCGTGCACGCTGACATGCGTATCGGGCGCGAAGTGCAAACGGTCAGAGGCACGGAGTTTGGTGTGAAGTATAAAGGACATGACTATCTGGTCCGCACACCGTACATCGGAAGATTTAACGTATCTAACTGCGTTGCCGCACTTGCTGCCTGCATAGCAGTGGGCATCAAGCCGCGCGATGCTGTGCGCGCTTTCGCAAGCGCACCACAAGTCCCAGGAAGAATGGAAAATGTCGGTAGCCGTGATGGAGCTAGCGTTTTCGTCGATTACGCTCACACTCCGGATGCGATCAAGAATGCATGCGCTGCGCTGCGTGAGTTGAAACCGAACCGACTCATCACCGTGTTTGGTTGTGGCGGTGATCGTGATCGCACCAAACGCCCGCTCATGGGGGCTGCCGCTGCTGAGGGAAGCGACTACTGCATCATTACATCCGATAACCCACGCTCGGAAGATCCCGAGGCAATCATCCGCGAAATCGAGCCTGGGTTGGCTGGGAAAAAATTCCAGAGCATCCCTGATCGAATGGAGGCAATCCAGACGGCGGTGAATATTTCCAGCGAGGGAGATGTCATACTAGTAGCAGGCAAGGGGCACGAAACTTATCAGGAGATCAAGGGTGAGCGCCACGACTTCGATGACCGTCGCGCCGCTTACAAAGCGATAAATTCAAAATCTGTCTAACATGAAACCACTCACTATTACGGAACTAGCGACTGCATCCGGTGCCGAGCTGATCGGCAAGGATTCAGGGCAGATGGTGAGTGTTATTGCCACTGATACACGTAATTTGCCGGAAGGTTCGCTGTTTATTGCGCTACGCGGTGAAAACTTTGACGGTCATGCATTTGCGGAGTCGGCCATTGAAAACGGTGCATCGTGCCTGATGCTCGACAAGCTTCCTGAAGGGATCGAGGAACTGGCCGTGCCGGTTTTGTTGGTTGAGAACACACTCTACGGATTACAGCGCCTCGCGTTGTGGTATCGCAAGCAACTTAATATCAAAGTTGTGGGCATCACTGGATCGAACGGTAAGACATCTACCAAGGATTTTGCCGCATCCGTGCTGTCACAACAATTCAAGGTGAACGCAACCAAGGGTAATCTGAATAACCATATTGGATTGCCGCTGAGTGTGCTTTCAACCGAAGAATCGGACGAAGTCTGCGTCTGGGAAATGGGTATGAATCATGCTGGCGAGATTGCTCCTCTTTGTGAGATCTGCGCACCTGATATTGGCATTATTACCAACGTCGGCACAGCACATATCGAAAATCTAGGCACTCGTGAGGGAATTGCCGAGGAAAAGGGGGCTCTGGCTCGCGCACTCACAGAGCAAGGTATGTTGGTTCTCCCCGCGAGCTGCGATTTTGTGGATTACCTGATAGAGCGCACCCCAGCGAAATTCATGGTGGTGGGTAATGGCCGAGGCGTTGTCCGTGCCGAGGAACTCAAGATGACAGAAAATGGATCATCATTTAAACTCTGCATCGATGGTGAGGAGGAAATTGCTGCTGAAATTCCAGTCAGTGGCAAACACATGGTGAACAACGCTCTGCTGGCCGCTGCAACTGCGCATGTGCTCGGCGTATCTCCTGAGAAAATTGTCAAAGGGCTGGCTGCGACCTCACTGACGAGTGGGCGTCTCCGTCGATTCCAATCATCTGGTATCACCGTGATTGATGACACCTATAATGCGAATCCGGACTCAGTTGAGGCCGCAATTGAAACCCTGGCTGATCTGCATACACATAATGGATCACGTAAAGTTGTCGTGTTAGGAATGATGGCAGAGTTAGGAGCGCACACCGATCCGGCGCATCTGAAAGTCGGGAAACTCGCTGCCGAAAAACACCTTCAAGTGGTTAGCGTTGGTGCTGCAGCCGCTAAGATTTACCAGGGTGCGAACGAAGTCGATGACACAGCCAAACACTTTGAAAATGCTGATGCCGCAGCGAATTGGCTTAAGGATTATTGTAGGGAGGGGGATCTCGTCCTCTTCAAGGGAAGCCGCATGGCGGGTATGGAAAATGTGATGCGCAAGGCGTTTCCCGAGGACTAACGAATTACTGATATGCTTTACTGGATTTACGAATACTGGAACACCGCGAACCAAGCAGGGGAGGATTGGGCGCATAATCTGCGTATCCTCAACTTGCTGCAGTATCTGACCATTCGTGCAGGCTTGGCATGTTTGCTGACGTTTGTGTTTTCCGTGGTCTATGGCCCGTGGGTGATCCGTAAATTGGTTTCTCTGAAAGTTGGCCAGCCAATCCGCTCTGCCGAGGAAGTGCATAAACTTAACGAACTCCACGGGGGTAAAGCTGGCACTCCGACGATGGGAGGTGTGATGATTCTCGGGACTGTTCTTTTTGCCGTTCTCCTGTGTGGTCGCCCACTTAATCCATTTGTAGCGGTGACCACCTGCGTGATGCTTGCTTTAGGATTGTTAGGATTTATGGATGACTACACCAAGGTGAAGCTGAAGAGCTCCGATGGTGTGAGTGGTAAAACCAAACTCTTCTGGCAGTTTTTCATCGGTTGTGTGGCAGCAACATTTCTTTTCTTCAAGACGAAGGAGATGGGCTACACACTGGTCGGTCAACCGATGAAGATCAGCGAGGTGACCTTTCCTCTATTCAAGGTGCCTCTTTTTGACATGGGATGGCTCTGTATTCCGTTTTTCGCTATCGTGATCGTTGGTTGCTCGAATGCAGTGAACCTTACTGATGGACTCGATGGCCTTGCGACTGGCTGTACCATCACCGTGGCGCTTTCTTATGCTGTCATTGCCTACGTTGCGGGGCACGCATACATGGCAAAGGAATATCTCTTTATACCCTTCAATACCCACGTCGTTGAGTTGGCTGTTTTCCTGATGGCACTCGTCGGTGCAGGATTCGGATTCCTCTGGCACAATTGCCATCCTGCGAAAGTCTTTATGGGCGACACCGGATCACTCGCAATCGGTGGAGCACTCGCAACCGCGGCGATCTGTGCCAAGCAAGAGCTGCTGCTCGTAATCATCGGCTGGGTATTCGTCATGGAGGCGATGTCTGTGATTCTTCAAGTCGCGAGCTTTAAGCTCACCGGTAAACGTATCTTTGCCATGTCTCCTATCCACCATCACTTCGAACTGCGTGGTTGGCACGAAAGCCAGGTAATCATCCGCTTCTGGATCATCTCGATCTTCAGTGGACTGATGGGGATCGCACTGCTGAAAATTGTCTAACATGAATCTGAAAAACAAACATGTCATCGTTCTCGGTGCCGGCTCCAGTGGCCGGGATGCCGCGGCGCTCGCCTTGCGCGAGGGTGCGAGCGTGGCTGTTCATGATTCACGTGAATCCATCACTGGAATTGCCGAGGGTGTGCAAACCGTCGCTAAGGCGAGTAGCCAGACAGGTGAGCAAAGCCATTGTGATCTATTGGTGCTGTCGCCAGGAATTGATGGTGAAACCGACTTTGTCCGTGCCTATGCGGCCAATGCCGGCGAAATGGTTGGCGAAGTTGAGTTTGCTTACCGCTTTTACAGTGGTCAAATCGTTGCCATTACGGGAACTAACGGTAAAACAACCACCACAGAGCTGGTTGTGCGCATCCTGAATTACGCCGGCATCAGTTGCCGCGCTTGTGGTAACTATGGTCCCACATTCTCTGAGATGGTCCTCATGGATGAACCACCCCAAGCACTTGCCCTAGAGGTGAGTTCATTTCAACTGGAAACGATCCGTGACTTTCATCCCGGCGTTGTGGTTTGGCTGAATTTTTCACCCGATCACATGGATCGTTACCCTACGGTGGAAGCCTACAAGGCGGCTAAGCTGCGTGTGTTTGAAAACCTTACAGCGGAAGACAGTATCGTTGTCCGTGCAGGTGAGGATATCGGTACGCAATCGGCAGAAGACACAACATGTTCCACCGAAGAAGATGCGGATTTCACCTTGGTTGATCACGCGATCGCACTCTCTGGTGAAAATGTGTTAGACTTAGCTCAGACACGCCTGCGAGGACTGCATAATGCTGAGAATGCCATGGCGGCATTCGCAGCCTGTTCGGTGCTCGGTGTGACCGCCTCTGTGGCAGAAGAAGCACTTCAAGGCTTTGCTCCTCCACTGCACCGTTGCGAGCTTGTGCGCACGCTGGATGGCGTGGAGTATATCAACGACTCCAAGGCAACCAACCTGCATGCGCTTGATAGCGCGTTGCGTTCGCAAGGTCGCCCAATCGTATTGATCGCAGGGGGGAAACAGAAAGGTCTCGATTACTCAGAGATTTTGCCGCGCCTTGAAGCGACCACCAAAGGTATTGTGGTATTTGGCGAGATCGCCGACCAGATTGCTCAAACTTTCCAACCTGTCTCTACGACTGCCCCATGCACGGTAGTTGAATCACTAGAAGAAGCTGTGCGCACCGCTGCCAGCATCGCCGAGTGTGGAGACACCATTCTTTTCTCTCCGGGAACATCGTCGTTTGACATGTTCTCCGGATACGAGGAACGCGGCGATTGCTTCCGCCGTATCGTCAATGAACTGAAGTAAGCCCTAACATCCTAAGCCCAAACAGCCCTAACCCTAAACAAACCAAATCGTTATGAAAAAAACCATCCAAACAAAAAGAAACAAGACATCCGGGTCGAACTACCGGGTGCTCTATGCCAAGACCGGACGTAAGCGCCGCCTCAATGCCGCTACGACCGCTACCGTGGATCCCCACGTTGAACTCGAATCCGATGTCCCGAATGTGGGGATCGGACGCGCCCTGTTAGTCATCCTCGTGTTACATGTCATCGCGATTGGTGCGATTTACGTGCACAGCACATTTTTCAGCAATGAAAATGGGGAAGCCAATTCAGGAAAAAGCAACACTCCACCGGCAGCAGCTGTTGCCGCAGCTGTGACGGATGAGCCTGCCCCTGCAGCTCCCAAGGTCGCGCCAGCTCCAGCACCCGTATCAGACAGCAGTAACCGCTACATCGTTGTTACTGGAGATACTTACCATCGCATCTCTCAGGTGCGTAATGTTGACGAGACTGCCCTGCGTGCGCTCAACAACAATCGTCCGCTCCGTGCTGGTGTTGTTCTTGACCTGCCAGCCGAGCTTTCCTCACGACCTGTTGTTGTGCCCGCTCCGGTTGCCGCTGCTCCTGTTGTAAAAGAGCAACCAGATCCACACCCTGTGAAACCCAGTCTTGCAGTTATTGACGGTGATCAATCGCCTAAAGAAGGCACATCTTTCCGTGCCACTGAAACGGGTCAGGAACCTGATGTGAGCAACGCGCCTAAGGCTGTGGTTGTAAAACCCAATGTCTCGCCCCCTGCGGCACCTGCTGGAGTGAAGGACAGCGGCACAAGCTACACCATCAAGAGTGGTGACACCCTTTGGAGCCTTTCAAGACGCTTTAAGGTGTCACGCGATGCCCTGCTCAAACTCAACGGAATCAAAGACCCGAACAAGCTCTACGCCGGTCGGACAATCAAGATTCCTGCTGAGTAACGAACCAATGAAGCGGTATGCCAACGCGTGCCGCCATAAAATATCATAACGACCCCATCGAATGGGACGCAAAAACGCCATCTACCTCTGTCTAGCTGTCACCGCACTGGTGACACTCGGTCTGGTGATGCTCACGAGCACCAGTGTCTGGGATGACGAGGTGGATGGCTATGCGTTGGTCAAAAAACAGGCGATGTGGATCGGGCTGGGATTAATCCTAGCTGTGTCTGCATCGGCATACGATTACCGAAAGCTGCGCCGCTGGTGGATTCCATTTTTTGTGTTCTCATGCGTGCTGTTAGCACTTTGCTATGTGCCGGGTATTGCCCACGAGGTGAAAGGGGAGTCACGTTGGATACAGCTGCCGGGGCTACCACAGTTTCAACCGTCCGAACTTGCGAAGATCTTTGTCATCATGGCTATGGCAGCCTGGTATGCGCATTTTCAGACTGAGACTCGCACGTTTTTCAAAGGATTTATCTTACCTGGTATTTTGTTAGGACTGCCAGTGATATTGATTTTCTTTGAAAAAGACATGGGTACCGCGATGGCACTGGGTGCCGCAGGTGCGGTGATTATGTACTGTGCCGGAACGCGCTTGCCATATCTTGGTACGGCTGCAGCAATAGCCATCGCTGGGGCGACAATTGTGATCAGGTCGAACGAGGAACGGATGGGGCGAATTTACGCCTTGTTTGATCTCGAATCCGACAAATATCGGTTAGGCGATGGATATCAGCAGCTCCACGGCCTCTACGCATTTGCCAATGGTGGTGTTGATGGCACTGGGCTAGGCAATGGCGTGGAAAAACACGGCTACCTGCCTGAGGCACACACCGACTTTATTTTCCCCGCCATTGGAGAGGAACTCGGGTTATGGTTTACCCTGGGGAGTGTGTTTTGCTTCGTCATCATCGTCGTGTTTGGCATCTCGATTGCGATGAACGCAAAAGACATTTTTGGCAGACTCATGGCTGTGGGTCTGACGAGTATCATCGTTGTTCCCGCGATGATGAATATCGGGGTGACCACGGCTGTGTTGCCTAACACGGGTCTGCCACTGCCCTTTATTAGTTACGGAGGCACCAACCTGATTTTTACCCTAGTGTCCGTGGGGATGCTTATCTCGATTCACCGCCACACTGTATTCACTGATCGTAAGGAAATGCCGGTGATCAATGAAAAGAAACAGTGTCTGAGGATTTGATCGAAGCCCTCTAAAGCTTGATTCTTTGTAACCTGAGATACCCAGTATGTGATTGTCACTGATGTCAGAAATTTCTGACGTCAGCAACCGATTTTCTGTAGATCATACTGTGAAGCATGAGACGTTTGATGGTCGGGAGTTAATCGCGCCACGATTCCTTTTCGGGCTGAATATGGGTTTCGAGATCAGCTGTCGGGCTATGAAGCTGGCCGGACCGATATTTTTTTCTGAGAAATTTTCGGCGCACACGACGATAGCTGGTTGCTGCTACAGCATGCATTTTGTGAAGCCACCCGCTGCGTTGACTTGCGACCACTTCGTTATCCCGGAGTTCAGTGGGTGCCATTCGTCGCTTATGTTTGAGCGCGTGGTAGATGTCCTTACTCATGAGATATCCCATGAACCATCTTGTTATTATATTGGGGCGTAGGGAGATTTGGAAGTCAATCAAACATGGTTCTCCATTAGGACGCACGAGTATATTGCTGCGTTTGTTCGAATCGACATAGGCAACTCTACATGCATGCACAGCTTCGAAGAGTTTGACAAGTCGGTCAAAAAAACCTTCCGGCGGATCTTCCAAATGATCAAGTGGCTTAGCATCAATATACTCCATGGCGAATCTAGTCGCATCGAGGCGACCAAGATAAACAGGTATGAGTGGTGGGAGTGATTCCAGTCGTTCGTAGATTCGGCATTCGTGGCTGGTCATCCAGCGACCAAGCCAGTGGAGCGGTAGGCATTTGAATCGATGAGTGCGGCCGCTTTTGATAACCACTTTGGGATATTCCGCTTGTGAATCGTCGGTGACATACAGACATGTTGCAGCCCAGAAATCGTGTTTAAACACCGTGTCGAGATAATAGGTAAAACCCATAATCTTGACCTTCTCGGCGGGCGATCGAGGCAAAGCATAATAGGGATTTGATTTGGCCGACATGCTGGTTAGGGCGGGTATTCACATAGGCAATAATAGCTCCCGTTTAGCACGCACACGTCCATTTCTATAGATGTGCAGGCTTCATTGAGCTCGACAAATTTAAAAATCTAGCAGGGACATAGTAGACTGCATACGGAGTCTAATTCAATGCTAATCTTCAACGGTAAACTACATACACGCGCTGGTGTATTTACTGAGGCACCTGAGGAGAGTGCGGAAATTCTTTCTGCGTCAGGGCTTTTGCTGTCAGAATGAGGAATGAGACGATGCCGTAGGTAAGGCCTAACACAACACCTGCGTCGATGATGCCGCGCCATGGTTGAGGGGCGAGTCGGACGAGGAGTATAAGGCAAATGATGCCTAAGGTGAGGATGGTCACGGTGATTCTGGTTTTGCGGTTGGCGTAGAAAAATCCCATGCAGAAGATGGGGGCTAGCAGACAATGTAGCGGCTTTGGGTTGTCGCGCAGGTAGCGCACGCGAGCGGCGGTACGTGGCGAGAATTTTTTCTGGAAACCGCGGTAACCTTCGGCGACGAGCATGAATAGGCTGAATCCGACCAGTATGATCCATTGCCAGCTTGTTAATCCCATATGAATTGCCTCGATAGCATGGAACGACAGCCGGTAGATGGCGCTGCCGATCAGAAGGCAGACACCCGCTATTCCCCACAGTGGACCGATGAATCGCATTCCCTATTGTTTTCACACGACATGATTTGTAAAGCCATGCGTGCTTGTTTGGTGCAGTATTTTCTTCGGAGGCTATCTATGCAAGGATCGGCTTCACGATGTGTCCGTGTACGTCGGTGAGGCGGAAGTGACGGCCTTGATACTTGAAGGTCAGTTGCTCATGGTTGATTCCTAACAAGTGCATCATGGTGGCGTGAAAATCGTGGATGTGAACACCGTCCTTGACCACATTGTAGCCGTAGTCGTCGTTCTCGCCGTAGGAAACTCCCGGCTTCACACCCCCTCCGGCCATCCAGATCGAGAAGCAGCGCGGGTGGTGGTCGCGGCCAAAATTACTGCCCAACGGCCCCTGGCTGTAGTTGGTGCGGCCGAATTCACCACCCCAGATGACGAGAGTATCGTCGAGCATGCCCCGTGCCTTGAGGTCGGAGACAAGAGCGGCAGACGCTTGGTCGGTTTCTTGGCACTGGACTTTGATTTTGTTCACCAGGCTGCCGTGTTGGTCCCACCCTTGGTGGTAGAGCTGGATGAATTTCACCCCGCGCTCGGCGAGTCGGCGAGCCATCAGGCAGTTTGCGGCGTAGGTGCCAGGGGTTTTTGCATCCTTGCCGTAGAGTTCGTAGGTGGCATCTGACTCGTCGCTGAAATCGGTGACCTCTGGCACGGATGTCTGCATGCGGAATGCCATTTCGTACTGGGCAATACGTGTTTCCAGTTCGGGGTCGGACGTCTTGGCGAGCTGTTCGTGATGCAGGGCGTGCAGGGCATCGAGTGCTTGTCTCCGAGTGCTGGCGCTGACACCATCGGGTCGATTCAAATACAGCACAGCATTCTTGTCTGGCCTGAAGCGGACGCCGTCGTGCTTGCC
>JARFPV010000043.1 GCA_029288115.1 Akkermansiaceae bacterium
GTTTTATGGTAAATTTTTAATCAATTCAATGTATTCTCGCCTCATCATCCCACTACGGAGTATTCCACGACAAGTTGAAAGAGTCCCAACCCAAACAAAGTTAATAGAGATATCCCGTATGATGCATCCACAAAGAACACCCGGTTTCCGGATCGCTTGCCTGGCGGTTCTCTCAGCCTTTCTCTGCCTGTTCACCGATCAGTCACACGCAGCCGACATCCCGGCCAGCGAAATCACCGCGCTGCAAAAAGACCTCGCCGAGATCAGCACCCAAAGCTCCGCCGCCAAAAAACGCCGCTCCTGCAAAAGCATCATCCGCAAAGGCAATAGCCTGATCGACGCAGCTCCCACCGCACCCAATCGCTTCCACGTCCTCGCCATCATGCTCCAAAGCCAGAAACTCCTGCTCAGCATGGATAACTCCGAGAGCAATCGCGAGTCTCTGTTTAAAATTTGCGGCAAGCTCGCCAAGGCACCCGACACCTACGCCACCATCCGACTCGATGCCGACCTGCTCCACTCAAACATGACGCTCGACCAGAAGAGTGCCGGGAAAGAGGAACGTTCCAAGGCACTCACCGAACTGATCGCCCGCTACCGCGACACCCCGGCCGAACCCAAGTGCCTGATGGTCGCCTCCATGATCGCCCGCAATATCGAAGCCCCTGAGCTCGAAAATGAAATCATCACCCTGATGACCGAACGCCACGCCAGCAATGCCGAGGTCGTTCAGTTCCGACTCAAAAACCTCGGCTTAGGCCGCGCCGATGTGCCATTCACCGGCAACTTCAAACGCGCCGACGGCACCACGCTCAGCTTTCCCGTCGACCAGTTAGGCCACGCCAGCATCGTCGTTTTCTGGTCGAACCAAATTCCCGACCATAAGGAGGAGCTGAAAAAAATCCACGAGGAAATGGCTCCCTATGCCAATCACTAGAGTGTGTTAAGTTTAAACATTGACGAGCTCACCGACGCCGGAGAAAAACAACTCCGCGCCCTCGGGCTAAACTGGACAGCTGTCCACCTTCCCGGCGGAAAAAATAGCCGCCTCGCACGCATCTTCGCCACCCCAAAACCCCAGGGTCACCTGATCAACCCGCACGGCCACATCCTGCTCATGTCCAGCCTGGCAAAGTACGGCCGCGGACATGGTGCGACAGAAGAAATCCTCATCTCCGAACAACTCATGCCGCACATCCGCAGCATGGCACAGCTGCAGTCTCTCTACATCGGCGACTTCCTCACCCTCAATCCCGACAAAAAAATCGCCGCCATCCACGACTGCTTCACCCCGGCACCAATGCGCTACCGGCTCACCCCGCAGCAAACACTCGCCAACTACACCAAGGCGGAAAAACTCTGCCGTGAACTGATTGCACAATCGCCCACATCCCCCGACCTCTGGCAAATCCGCAACTACCGCATCATCGCGCTGTTAGGAATGTGGAAAACCGCCATCGAGCCGAAGCACCTCCAAGCCGCAGTCGAGGAGGCGAACACCGCACTCGCCGCCAAGCCACCCAAGGGCCAAAACATCATCCCCCACTTCTGCCTGGCCGTCTCATCCCTGCGTAAAGAAAACACAGACAGAGAATCCACCCTAACAAAATTCATCGAAGCATGCGGCGGTGACGACGCTCCGGCCCCGACTCCTTCTCTGACCTACGCCGCTGCCTCCATCCTCGCCCTGCAAGCTCACTCGAGAAGCCGCCACACCCACTACCGCGAAAAACTCCTCACCTCACTCGATGAAAACAACGCCACACTCTGGCCCGTCTCCACCTTCCTCCGCGACCGATACCACCAGTTCAACCTGCTCCACGCCACCGACCAACGCCGCGAACGCAAGGAATCACGCAGCAACATCATCCACCACGACTGGAGCACATCCACACGACCATTCCCGAACCTCACCCTGAAAACTCTCGACGGCAAATCTCTCAGCCTGCCCAAGGACACCCAAGGCAAACAGACACTCGTCCTCTTCATCGAGCCACCCGCCGAGGGCGAAATCCCGGTCAGCCTCATCGGCAAACCCGCCGAAGGCAAAAAACGCGCCCAATCAGGAGCCGTCGACTACGCCTGGAAACGCGCCAGCGAACACATCCACGGCGAAGTCAATATGGTTGTCGCCTTCCTCACCAAGGACACCGACCGCATCAAAGCCCTGGTCAAAGAGCGCGACTGGAAATTCCAGGTCGCCACGGTCCCCGACACCATCAATAACCCCGCGATCCGACAGCTCGGCGTCGTCTCCGCCGACCAGATCGCCAACATCTACCTGCTCCGCCGCGACGGCACCATCGCCTGGCACACCACCGGACTGAAACACCAATTCTCATTCAGTCACCAGTTCTCCGCCTACCTCGGCCTGACCGTGCACATCGAGCTGCTCGACATCGCCCTCGCCTACCAAGCCCTGGAAAAAGGAGACTACAAACAAGCCGCCCACCTCTTCGCCGGCCCGTTCGCCAAGAAAAAAGACGAACGCTTCGGCTGGACCGCCCCACGCTTCCACGGCCGCGCTCTGGCTAATCTCAAACTCAAGCAATGGGACACCGCGCTCGAAGACATCGACACCGCCATCGCTCACCACAATCCAATGAGCTTCCGCCACGACCCCAACAGCCCCAGCGACGCCCTACGCGAAATGCACGCCATCCGCGCCATCGCGCTCAACAATCTCGGCAAAACCGACGAAGCCAAAACCGCCGAAAAAATCGCCACCGCAGAGCATACACCCTACTCCAACAATATCTACCTCGACTTCCACGAAAAGCTCAAAAAACTCCGCTAAGGTAGCTAGGCACACAGCAGAGGATTTGATCCGTGCTCATCTGCGTCCATCAGAGCCATCTGTGCTCCAAAAGCCTCCCCCTACGCGCAGGAGCTTCGCGTCTCAATGCGTTGCCCGTCCAAAGACAAAAACCAGCTTGTTAACCCTACTTTTTGACCTGCCGGATATCAACAACGACCACCCTCCTCACAGGATGATCAACCCACCATGTGACAATGAATCCGTCTATCACTGACACCTCAAACCCCCTCCGGGTATCTGGATCGACAACCTGAAAATCACCGCCCAAGTGGTGTAAACCTGTAAGACCCTTACAGTAGTCGAGCACATTATCCCGTCTGCGACCGCTTTGAGGCAACTGATCAAGGCAAGCCAGATCAATTAGAACTCGAAAATCTGCAGCCATGAAGACCTTAGAGAGAATCCACGTCCACACATGTATCCGGAGCATACGACTCAGTACGCTCCCTTAGAGTTGCCCAATAATCCGGATCATCCTCAAGTTGCAACTTAACCAAATAAGCCGAAAGATCACGCCGATCTTCTTCAGAAAGATCTCTAACCCGTGATTTAAGCTTCTCAGTGATCATGCGAACACAATAAAGCGTACTGTGCCCCCTGACAAGAAGGATCAGAGCCTTTTTACTAATCACAAGGTAAGGAGCGTGGACAACGCACGATTTTATTCCTGCCCGACGGAGGAGGAGGGCTGCATGCCAGCTTAGCCGAGCGGGCGAGGCACTCTTGTCCACAGCAGAGGATTTGATCCGTGCTCATCTGCGTCCATCAGAGCCATCTGTGTTTTAAAATCAATCCCCACACAGATTTAGCTGATACTCCCACAGGATGATTCGAAAACCAACCATTTCCTCGCGCTGCGACTTGTCGGAAATGGCACTACCACCAACCGTGATGGCATCGGTGCCCGGGTCGAGCTGACCCTGGATGGCCCTGCCGACACGAAACCGATGATCCAGACGCTCCGCGCCGGTGAAGGGTTCCTGGCACAGTCGAGCAAGTGGATTCATTTCGGACTGGGCAATACCCGGGAGATCAAAAAAGTGACCGTGCACTGGCCCGGTGGTGACATCGAGGGTTTTGGCCCGGTCGCACTCAACCAACGTTACCGCCTGATCCAAGGATCCGGCACCGCCGGGAAACTTGGCACACCTGCCCGGAAAACTCAGCTCAAACCAATGCCTCAGGAGCTGCCAGCCGCCACCCAGGTCGCGCGCATCCCGATCGTCGAGCTGCTCAAGATGCCGCCATCTCCCTATCAGAGCTTCGATGGCAGCCGTAAAACCATTTCCAACCAGAAAAACCGGCTCCTCCTGATCAACCTCTGGGCTAGTTGGTGCCCACCCTGCGGGGTCGAACTCAGCGAGTTCACAGATCGCCATCAGGAACTCAACGACGCCTGTCTCTTATACACATCTGACGCTGCCGACGAACACCGTGACGTG
>JARFPV010000081.1 GCA_029288115.1 Akkermansiaceae bacterium
ACCACAGTGAGTGCATGAAACGTTGTCTGTTTGCTCTACTATTTCTTTCGTGTCTGCCTACCTATGCGCAGGACCCCGAACCCAAAAAGAGTAAGCGTACATGCCGACTTGTTTTTCCAGAACGCCCGAACGACGCACCAAAAACTGTTTATCTTTTTGACGGTAAGGAGAACCAGAAGGTCTTCCTGCCGAGTATGAATTTTTCAAAAGTGATCAGTCTGCCTAAGGGTGATCTCACCATTATGATGGCGAGAAACGAAATCACAGATCCAGAAGATCTGCCCAAGGGTGCCCCGATATTAAAAATCCCGGAATCAGTCAGAGATTTTTATATCCTCGTTACCCCTGATCCCTCGAATAAAGAGCTGCCGGTGAAAATGAACCTGGTTAATGCAGGTGATGGAAAGTTGCTACCGGGCAAGACACTGTGGTTTAACCTGACAAAGCATCGGATTGTGGCGAATTTGGGGGAAAGTAAAATGATGGTTGACCCAAAAGGATGGACCATCACTAACGGCCCGCTGCCCAAGAGCGGTTATTACCGGGCGGAATTTGGCTATCAAGTCGAAGCCAAAGGGAAAGCCCGGAGAATCACCGAGCAACAATGGTGGCACGATGTCAATAGCAGGCACCTCGGATTCATCGTGTCTTCAGGTGGTAGATTGGCGAAGATTTTCTTTTTCCGAGACTTCAGGTGAACGGGGGCAAAGATCGATTCTTCCAGCTGGATAGTATCGTTGCACGAATTGAATCAAGACTTACTCATTCTCCACTTTTTGCCACGGGATGCTGCCAGATTTTTGGATGTGCTGCATCAGAGTGCCGATTAACTGTTTGGCGATTTTGCCTTCTGCGGGTAGTGGGTTTTTCTCGTAGGGGTCGGTTTTTAGGTCGACCAGTACCATCGGCTCGAAGGGGGAGTTCTGCAGGAGTTTCCAGTCGCCTCGGCGAATGGCGTAGTAGGCGCGCCCTTGGTATCGGATGTTACCCTCGCGCCGCACCCAGATCATGGTTCGGTCTGGGTCGCCTTTTGAACCTTTTGTCCAGACAGGTGCCAGACTTTGGCCATCGATTTCGTGATCGACTTTCAGTCCGGTGATCTCGGCCAGGGTAGGCAGAAAATCCATGGTCATTCCGGGAGTGTTGCTACGTTTTCCAGCAGGGATTTTACCGGGCCAAACAACACATGTGGGCACGCGGATGCCGCCCTCCCAGTGGTCTTGCTTGCCGCCGCGGAGAGGTAAGTTTGATTGAGCGTGGGGGATCGAGCCTCCATTGTCGGAGGTGAAGATGACGAGGGTGTCTTTGTCGAGATTGAGTTCCTTCAGACTCTTGATCACCTTGCCAATCTCGTGGTCCATATGCTCGATGAATGCGACGTTAGCGGCGCGTTTGGGATCGATGCCTTTTTCCCTCTGCATGACTTTGGTTTTCCAGTCCTCGGGTGGTTGGATGGGGAAGTGGGGTGCGTTGTAGGCAAGGTAGAGGAAGAACGGTTGATCGGGTTTTTTGGATCGATCTTTGAGGTAATCAATTGCCCAGCGAGTAAAGACTTCTGTAGCATGCCCTTCTGCTTTGATCGTTTCCTTGTTGTGGCGCATCCAGTTCACACCACCACGTAGGTGGGTGTAGTAATCGTTCATCATGTCGCCAAGGAATCCGTGGAAATGGTCGAAGCCTCGGTCGTTTGGAATGTTTGGTGATTCGTATCCAAGGTGCCATTTTCCCACCATGCCGGTGTGGTAGCCTCCAGATTTCAGTAATTCAGGAAGCGTTGGACCGCTGGGGCGAAAGTAACCCCAGTTGCCGGGTTTGTCCTGTCGGATGACACCCGGTGCACCAACCAAGTCAGGATAACGTCCCGTCATCAACGAGGCACGCGTCGGTGTGCAGACCGTGCAATTTGCATAGAATTGATCATAACGCGTGCCGGCCTGCATCAAGGTGTCGAGGCTCGGAGTTTTCATGTCCTTGGCGCCATAGCAGGCAAGGTCACCGTAGCCGAGGTCGTCGACGAGAATCAGCAGGATATTTGGTTTTGTTGCGCCGTGTGAGCTGAGGCTCAGCGTGAGTGCTACAAGCGAAGGCAAGAGTCGTTTGATCATGGTGTGCTTGAATTAAATAATGCTGTCGGCACCAAAATATGGAGCCAATGCCTCGGGGATAAGAATACTTCCGTCCGCTTGTTGATACTGTTCGATCAGTGCAACATAGAGGCGTGGCAAGGCAGTGCCGGAGCCATTGAGTGTGTGGCAGATCTGGTTTTTACCATTCTCATCTTTGAAACGAAGTTTCATGCGGCGTGCCTGGTAGTCGGTGAAATTCGAGCACGAGGAGACTTCCAGAAACTTATCCTGACCGGGTGACCAGACTTCGATATCGTAGGTCTTCGTTGAGGAAAATCCGATATCGCCGGTGCATAGCTCGATCACACGGTAGTGCAGTCCGAGTTTCTGTAAGATCGCCTCAGCATGTCCTGTGAGCTCTTCTAAAATTTCGAAGGATTTCTCAGGATGCACGATTTGCACGAGCTCTACTTTGTCGAATTGGTGCATGCGGATGATTCCACGGTTATCGCGTCCAGCACTGCCTGCCTCACGGCGGAAACATGGCGTGTATGCGGTAAGTTTGACCGGTAGCTGATCCTCGGTGAGTAAGGTGTCGCGGTAAAGATTGGTCACTGGGACCTCGGCAGTGGGTGCGAGAAACAGTGAGTTATCCTCGATGCCATACATGTCATCCTCAAACTTGGGGAGCTGTCCGGTGCCTTCCATGCACTCGCGTTTGATGATGTGTGGCACGTTGACTTCTTCGTAGCCGTGTTCACGCGTTTGTGTGTCTAACAAAAAATGAATGAGCGCGCGCTCGAGTCGGGCACCATTGCCGCGGTACACGACGTATCCGGAACCTGTGATGCGTGTGCCGTCTTCGAAGCTGATCAGTCCGTGCTTTTCTGCCAGAGCGACGTGATCGAGTGGCTCTGCGATGTCGGGTTTTTCCCCCCATACGCGGATTTCAGGATTGGCATCCTCATTGTCACCAACGGGGCAGTCAGGGTGGGGGAGATTGGGAATACCCATCAGTAGGTCGGCCTGGCGTGCGCCAGCGGTATCGCCTTGTTCATCCAGTGCGCTGATTTGATCCCCAATTTCTCGAACCTGTTCCTTGATTTTCTCCGCCTCGTCAGCTTTACCCTGGCCCATGAGGGCACCGATTTGTTTGGAGAGCTGTTTTCGTTCGGACTGCAGCGACTGTTTATCGGTCTCGGCTTTGCGGCGTGTCTCGTCGCAGGCGAGAACTTCGTCGATGAGCAAATGGGAGTCGCCGCCTCGGGTGGCAAGGCGTTCCTTGATGGCTGCGGCGTCTTCGCGGATGGCTTTGATGTCAAGCATGGCGGAAAAGTGATAGCGGATCGGGATGATTTTTAAACCGTGAAATACGTGAAATACGCGAAAAATTTCCAAATTGGAGTTTGGAGTTTACGACTTAAAACTTAAAGTCGGTTTGATGTCAGGTAACAAAGCAAGTTGGGTCACAGTGTGCCTAGGGCTGGCGCGCATGATTCTGCACTCGCGCGAAATGCGCAGAAAGGTGCTGTTTCAGCTCGTGATTGTGCTGCTCATCATTGTGGCTGTGGGCGCTTGGCCACTAGCAAACTGGTTGGCCCAAAACGTTTGGCTGTTCCTCACCTGGTGGGCACTCTGCATGATCTACGGCGTGCTCGTCATCCTGCTCGCCATTTACGACATGGCGGCAGTGGTGAAGGAGGAGCGGGAAAAGATGGAGTGAGGGGGCATGTATAGGCTACTTCTCAAAAATCAGAGCGATCGTTTGTGGTG
>JARFPV010000122.1 GCA_029288115.1 Akkermansiaceae bacterium
AGAATAATTGCGATTTTCATAATTTGTTTTTAGTTTGGGTTGTTAGTTTAGTTTCTGTTTTTTGGGGGAGTATTAAAGCGATTACTTAGTTACTGTGATAGGAGCAGGAGCCTCAGGCTCAGGCTGGGATCCGCAAGAAGCACTGACCATGACACCACAGGCAGCTGCAGCGATCGCGATGATTTTAATGAGTTTCATAATGTTGTTTTTGTTTTTTGGGTTATCAGTTTCGATAATTACCAACTGAATAGTCTCAGCTGATAGACGAATACTATAAACTCGTGACTTCTATGCAAGAGATATTATCAAAAAAAACATCTTCTACCATTCATACCTCACCTAGCGTTTTTCGATGACAACCATCGTGATGTCATCCATTTGTGGTCTATCGCCAGCGAAGTCACTCACTGCTTTTTTCAGTGATTCAACAACTACTTCAGCACCGAGAGGAGCGGACTTAATGAATTCTTTTTCCATGCGTTCGGCACCAAACTGGTTTTCACCGTCATCTTCAGCTTCGCAAACTCCATCGGTGTGTAATAACAGACAATCTCCCGACGCCATATTTAGATCCAGATCCTTGGTAACCCGTTCAAATACCTCGCCCTCGTCTATGCCGAGTGCCACTCCAGGGGGCTTGATTCTCTCCACCGTGCCGCTACCGCTCCGGAATAGTAAGGGTGCATCATGACCGGCTCTCGCCAAACGCACGGCCCCATCCGGTCCATCAATCGTCATGCATACCAAACTAACGAACATATCTTCCCTAACATCGGGAAACAGATTGCGATTGACCTGTGCCAATGCCTCAGCTGGTGAGGAGATCGACTGTGCACTGTGTCTGAGCAGGCTGCGACACATCGCCATGAGCAAGCCTGCCGGCACCCCCTTGCCTGTGACATCAGCAATGACGAGACCCCATTTTCCTTGGGGCATCTCCATGTAGTCAAAATAATCCCCACTGATCATTCTAGCAGGTGTGTTACTACCACAGACGCGATAGCCGGGAATATTTGGTTCCGATGCCGGGAGTAGAATATTCTGCACCTCCCTGGCCGTTCTCAATTCATCATCAAGTTTCCGTTTTTCTGTCAACTCCTGGTGAATCGTCGCGTTTCCCATTGCAAATGACGACTGCTCGGAAACTGATTTAAACACATGGAAATCATTGTCAGAGAACGCACCTTCCTCGTGCCGTTTTACCACAGCTACAACACCTAAATCCCGGTCGGCATAATGAAGGGGGGCAATCAGAGCTGACAGATTTTCATCATAGTGAACGAAAGCATCGCGAAAAGACGCATGGTCCCTAACCGAGGAAAGGTGCATGCATTCCCCCATGCTGAGAGCTGCACCCAGCACCCCTTCATCTGAAGCCAACTTGCTCAAGCGCACATGTTTTTCCATGGCTTTGCTGTCGCTCTTTGAGCGTTTTAGAATTTCAACCGGAACCCCGACAAGAGGAGGACAATCCTTCGTGATATATTTGGGAATGAGATGAGTTCCTTGTTCATTGAGGATATACATGGCCCCTCCTGTAGCATTGAGAACCTCACCGAGGCCTTCCACAATTTCCTTATAAAGCAGCACCGGGTTAATGTCTCTTTCTATCACCGAACCAAGGTGGTGCAAAAAATTGAACATCCGCATTTCCTCACCAAGAATACTGTCGCGCTCACTCTCCATTTTCGCAAGGCGCGTGGCATTACGCTGCAGCACAATCAGCAACACAACGAATAGCAGACAAACTGCTGCGGCTACAACATAAACCATCGTCGGCATGAGCTACAATATATGGAGGGAGGGGTATCGTTCTACTCTACCCTTTGGAGGATTCCTTCGCTTTCACTTCTGCCTCAAGAAATTCGAGAACAGTGCCGAATTTCTCGGTATTCTTTCCGTCTGCCTCACACAATTTCTTGTGAGAGTCGAGAACGTGTTGTGCGCTGTCGGTTTTTTCAGCCGGGATTGCGCATGGTTTCAACTTATCTTCAATTTCATCAAGTTGACTTTGCCATTCAGCGTTTTCAGGGTCAATCTGCATGAGCACGCCAAGCCCAAGATCCTCGAGTGAGTTGCGGTTCTTTTCACCAGGATTAGCTACATCGAGTTGACCATTCGGCAATTTAGTCAGCTTCATAGCAATACCCGCCATGGTTCCCATGAAAGTAGAATCCATACCCGTGCATTGGGACAAATCGATAACAAGGTGAACGACACCTTCACCTATCTCTGCCTCGGCACACCGTTTCATGTGGTGGCTGTTGAGAAATGATCCCTTGCCTTCGCAGCGGATCCAGGAAAATTCGCCATGGCGGCAGGTTGAAATTGAGTCGGTGGCACTCACTCTATTACAGAGGTGGTTAGTATCAGCGGAGTATTCTTACCCTTAACCCCGACAATGGCTGAGG
>JARFPV010000156.1 GCA_029288115.1 Akkermansiaceae bacterium
AATGACTGTTCATGGAGAAAATACAGGTTAAAAAATCGGGCGTGCCAACGACTATCCTTGCTATAGAATCCAGCTGTGACGAAACCGCCGTAGCGGTATTACGTCATGATGGTGGCGTGGCAGAGATCCTGTCGTCCGAAATTTCCTCCCAGATCGACATTCACCGCGAGTTCGGCGGAGTGGTGCCTGAGCTGGCAAGCAGGAACCACTCGTTGCATTTGAGACCGCTGGTCGAGGTTGCAATGGAAGATGCAGGCGTCACGATCGCCGATGTGGATGCCTTTGCTGCGACGTCAGGCCCTGGCTTGGCATCCTCGTTACTGGTCGGCAATACCACAGCGAAGGCACTCGCGCTGGCGACAGGAAAGCCGTTCATCTCGGTCAACCACATGGAAGGGCACTTGCTGTCGCCGTTTATTGATCGTAAAAATCTGGAATCGAATCTCGCCCTGATCGTATCCGGTGGCCACACGATGTTGATTCACATGAAGGCTTTTGGGGATTACTCCATGCTGGGCAGCACTCGCGATGATGCAGCAGGTGAGGCATACGATAAAGTCGGCAAAATGCTCGGTCTCCCCTACCCCGGCGGTCCGGAGATTGAGAAACAAGCACGTAGCGGATCGGCAGAGGCGTTCAATTTCCCTCGCTCCATGCTCAAGGACGGACTCGATTTTTCATTTTCAGGTCTCAAGACCGCTGTGCTTTATCAGCTTGAAAAGCTCGACCCTGAACAGGGCAAGGCACCCGCTGATGCTATTCCTGATCTATGCGCATCTTTTCAGCAGGCAGTGATTGATATTCTGGTCACCAAAACCCTACGTGCAACGGCGCAGTGCGAGGAAAAAACCATCACCTTATCAGGAGGTGTTTCCTGTAACCGGGCCCTGAGGAATGCGATGCAAACTGCCTGTGACGAGTCAGGCTACGAGCTTCTCATTTCGCCACCAGCGGTATCCACAGATAACGCTGCGATGATTGCTTTTGTAGCGTTGCACCGTCATCTTCACGGAGAGCACTCAAGTTTCCATGAGGATATCAATCCGAATCTGACGTTAGTCTGAGCTAAAATACCGTCCTTGCGTTCAGTTACGAAAACCGCTAAACCGCGCAGACACACCTAACGAACCCACACCCCATCACCTATGGAAAATCAAGACAGCTCAAACACCAAACCAGACGGCGTTTCTGCCCAGAACACATCCGTAAAAACAGGCGGCAATCAGCTTACAACGGCTTTGATCGTGATCATTGTCGTGCTTCTCTTTGTGATGCTTCTGTTCACCATGAATGGAAAAATGTTCCAATCGTCCGGCACTCCCGATGGTGACCTGACTGCACTCAAGACGCGTAATACCCAGCTTCGGGCTGAAATTAATGCAGAACGTGCAAGCCGGGGTCTGCCACCTCTGCCGGAAAATGCCAGCAGCGCCCGCGTGATGGCGGAACGTATTCAGCGTGACGCCACCTCTCTTGCAGCCATGACCAGCCAGTGGCAAACGGAACTCGAGAAAAAAGACGAACTTTTGCACACCCGCGAAAGTGAGATTGCGGGGCACACGCAAACTGCCCAGAGGCTATATGCTCAAATCACAACCTTACAGGCGAAACTCGACCAACAAGCAGGGTCCGCCGATCAAGTTGTTCGCCTGACAAACGACCTGAAAATCGCGCAAAACAAGATTTTAGATACGACCAAACAACTGCAGGAACTCATGGGACGCCCAACAAATGAGCAAGTCGCGCTCATTCGCAAGCAACTCAACGACAGCCTGGATGCACGTAACAAACTTGAGCTTCAGGTGGACAAGCTAACCGCCGAGGCCAAAAACAAGGTGGGCAAGAAAATGTATGACGACATTGCTGCAGAACTCGCCCAACTCAAACCTGAGCACCGAAAGCAACGTTATGAAATCCAACGTCTGCGCGCCGAACTCGATCGGGCAAAACTCTTCATTGAATCGGCAAAAGACCTGCCTGCTGAGGCGGCACGTTTATTCGCAAAGCTCAAGACGCTGGAAGATGTCAACGAGCAACAACTCAAAGCTGCCTATACCAATATCGACAGCACGCTGGGAGCACGGGTCATTCACCGCCAGTCGTTCGCAACAGGCTCCGCACAGATCGATTTTGACCGTGAGTCCATCATCCGGGACATCATCAGCAAGAGCGGTGACACCAACGCCTATTTCCTCGTCGTTGGATACGCATCCAAGTCAGGAGGCAAGGAGCAGAACAAGACACTGTCATCAAAGCGTGCTACCACCGTGGCTTCAGTCGTCAATGTGCTGCGTGCCACCGGACAGGAAGTTCGCGCCGTTTACCTCGGTGAGACTGCCCGCTTTTCCAAGACGGACGAAATGGCCAACCAGATTTGCGAAGTTTGGGAAATCAAGCGATAAAACTGCTAGGAATTTGCTTTTTGGGTGAGGTGTCCGGAGGGGCTTTCATGGGGTGATAAGGGGGTTGATCTGGCGAAACAGTGGCTGCCCTCGCCTCGGCGCAACCGGATCGACTCAGCTCAGCCTCGCGACCGCCTCCTGCGATGGAGACACACAATTCCGCCCAGCCCGATGCCGAGAAGGGCCGACGTCGAGGGCTCCGGAATTGCAGCAGCAGAGAAGAACTGGACTTCGCCCAAGCCGGCGAAGTTACCGCCATGACTCGTATTGATATCAATCGCGAAGTATTGAGCACTGATGCCGCCCAGGGCCACATTCGTGGCGCCATACCAAGACCCATTATTGGGCCCTATGGTGAAGTTTTGCGTTCCAGCGGTGCCCAACAGGGTCCACCCAGTGTTGTCGAAAGCGACATTGGAGTTGTCCATATTGTTTCCAAACCCGCCAGACCGGTAATAGATATCACCCTGATTTACCCCGCGATTATTGGCGCTCGTGTTGCCATTGACACCGTAATTGAACACATTCATCGACTCGAGAGTCTCCACTGAACCGAGATCGAAAGCGATCCAGTGATTTCCGACCCCGGGAAGCGCGCTCGTACCTCGGGCGTCTGCCGACCAGTTCCAATTTCCGCCACTCGTGTTTGAGCCGCCCTGGGCTTCCCATGCCCCCGGCACGTTCGGCGTCCCCGCTTGATTGCGTAATCCGGTAATGAGGGTACCGTTTATGGTATTGACCGGAGCGCGGAGGCTAAGATCCGAGTCGGACGCTCTCACGGCGGTAACCCCGATGAGCGCCGCCTTGGCTGGCTGGGCAAGCAAGCCGATGAGCGCGGGAAAGACCCCCAACAAGACGAAACGACATGAGCAATGCCGTAAAACCGAGCCGGATTCATTGAAATTTGTGTTCATTGGTTCTCTTGTGTGACTGCTAGGAATTTGCTTTTAGGGTGAGGTGTCCGGAGGGGCTTTCATGGGGTGATAAGGGGGTTGCGGGGGAAAAGAGGGGGAGGAATTGAGAATGATGAACAGAGAATAGTGAGTCACAGGCCAGGTCAAGAAGGAATGGTCGTTATTTTTGTCCATGGTGGAGGTTTGAGCCTGAAGTGTGCTTATATTTGGTATGATACGACGTAATCCCCTTACCCGCCGTGCCAAGTAGTTTTTCAGCAGCGGGAGTTATTGAATGCGGATGCAAACGGCGTGTTTATGACGGATCGAGAACCAGGGTGCGGCCGTCGCCGAGCGGGACTTCCTCCGGCCGCCACTGCGGACGCTGGTCATAGGCATCCCTGTATCCGGGTGACGTGGAGGGGTTTCTCGGGCGGTTGAACCAGTCGATGTCCGGGTTCTCGTCCGGGATCCATTCCTTGACCGCTCTCCAAGGCGGCTCGATGGGTTCCATCGTCTCGATGTCGAAAGGCGGCGGGGGCGGGCGCGGGAAACGGAGGGCATGATAAATGTTTGAATGAACGCTTACCTGTGTCAAGTGGCAGACTGGTGTGATTTCTGTATTGCGAGAGTCTTGTTGTGGGCGTGTGCTTGCTGTGGCGTGGTGCCCCATGAGGTGGCTGGCATCCATCTGCCTGATTCCTCTGATTGTTTCACCGGACAGGAAGTTCGCGCCGTTTACCTCGGTGAGACTGCCCGCTTTTCCAAGACGAACGAAATGGCCAACCAGATCTGCGAAGTTTGGGAACTTAAGCGTTAGTATCGTAGAGGCGGATTGCATCCGCTTTACCATCGTTAGGCAATGAGGTTGGAAACCTCATCTACGAGGACGCCGCCTTGACGGTATTGGAAATCAGCATGGCGATAGTCATCGGGCCAACGCCTCCTGGGACCGGTGTGATGGCCGAGCATTTTGGCGCCACGGCATCATAATCGACATCACCGACAATGCGGTAGCCTCGTTTGGCGCTGGTATCGTCCACCCGATTGATGCCCACATCGATGATTGCGGCCCCTTCCTTGACCATGTCTGCGGTAACAAATCCGGGCTGTCCGATGGCGGCCACGATGATGTCTGCGCGGCGACACACCTCAGCGAGCTCTTTGGTTCGGGAATGAGCCACAGTCACCGTGGCATTGCCTTCTTTACTCATCAGAAGGAGTGCCATGGGTTTCCCCACAATCATGCTGCGGCCAAGCACGACCGCCTCAGCACCTGATGTTTCCACACCCGCCTCCTTGAGCAGGCGCATACATCCAGCCGGAGT
>JARFPV010000162.1 GCA_029288115.1 Akkermansiaceae bacterium
GGAAACGCGACTACCTGGGCTTGGTTGCTCACTGTAACCGGCAAGGTCAGAGTGTGGCTCGGATCACCGAGAAGACGTTGGACTTCATGACCAAAAATACCAGCGCCAGCCTCAAGGAGGTGCGTGAGGTTGCGCAAGCGGAGGGCTCCCGCCAGGCAGGGATGCTTACTCAGCGAATTAGCTATTTGAACGATGTGGGAACCATCGCGCCAATGGCGGGTTTGTTAGGAACGGTCATTGGTATGATCCGTGCGTTTATGGAGATTGCCAGCGGTAACTACGAGGGAGTCCATGCCAACAAGTTGGCCGAGGGCGTCTACCAAGCATTGGTCACTACCGCCAGCGGATTGGTCATCGGTATCACGGCAGTCATTTTTTATTCCTTTTTCCGCGGTAGGGTGCAGAAGTATCTTGCCGAACTGGAGGCAGCCGCGACACATCTGATGGCACTCCTGGCAGCTCAGTATAATCGACGTGGCGGCAACGCACCGCAGCCTGTCTATGCAGGTGAGGTTCATGGCCATGATCATAACGAACGCAGAGAATCACGCGACCGTGACGATCACGAGGACGATGATCAGCGCATGATGCCTGTGCCTGTATCTCGCCCATCCAATGATACGCCGGATGTGCACAACATCTGATCCGTGTCCCAACTTAAAAGATGAAATTTCAAGTCAGAGAGCCCGACGCCGCAGCTTTTCCGCTGGCGCCGATGATTGATGTGGTTTTTCTGCTGCTGATTTTCTTTATCGCCACGATGCAGTTCTCACAAAGTGAGCGCGAACTCAACGTCTCCGTGCCGGTCGCAGAGGAGGGCGCCGACGCCAGGCAAACGGTGGGTGAAATCATCATCAATGTGCGCGAGAATGGAGAGGTTGTCGTGGATAGTGTGGTCATGACACAGTCACAACTCTATGCTAAGCTTAACCGGATTGCAGCGGTTCACGAGAACCAGGCGATCCGTATCCGTGGCGACGCCAAGGTGGATTACGAGAAAATCGTCCAGGTGGTGGACGTCTGCCAAAAAGCGGGTATCCCAAACATTTCCTTCGCTACCCAAGTCCAACGCAAACAAAAATAACCCCCAACATTGATGGATATGAGTTTTTCATTTTTTATGTTTCTCCCGCTACCCCTGAAAATTATCGCCTTTGTCATGGGCGGTTTCTTTTGGCTGGGATTCAATCAGGTGAAAGAAGTCGAGATGGAGGGGGCGCAGGTTGAGAAGGCGCAGATCGAGGCACATCGGGTGGAGAGAGCGATGCCAGCTCCAGCGCAACGTCCTGCCGCTATCGTTAAACAGGCCCAGACAGTCGTGATCCTTGTCAATGCAGACGGATCATTCGTGGTGGGTGGGAAAAAACTCACAGCAGAGCAGTTGCAGAAGAGGGTTAAAGCGATTGTTGCTGCACAGCCAAATTGTAAGGTTACGCTCAAGGCAGACGCCCTGACTCCCCACCAAATGATCGTCAGCGGAGTAGAGCTCTGCAAAAAAGCTGGCGCTAAAAACGTCAGTTTTGCAGCAAAGCAAGCCGCTCCATAACCCAAGTATTTTTCCATGCGTACTCTACTCGTTGTTTTTACTGCCGTTTTGGCAATAGCCCCTCTATGTGCGCAGAACGCTCCGCTAATAGCTGATCCTGCTACGGATCAGTTTGAATTTTGCAAGCATCTCTACCGCCAGGCAAACGCTGCGAAAGACCAGCATACGAGGAGTATTTCTTACCGTCGCCTCATCCCGCGGTTACAGAACTACCTTCAGCGATTTCCCAATCACCCGAATGCGGCCCCGGTGATGTATTACCTTGGCGAGTCCTACTATCATTCGGGTTCGCTCGATGAGGCAAAACGAGTGCTTCACAGTGTGATCAATCGTTACCGCAAGGGGCGCTATGTCGCGCTTGCTTCGAATCGTCTCGGATATGATGCCGTGGCGAATAAAAAATACGCTCAAGCGGCCATTCATTTTGAGCGAGTGGCAACCATGTCAACTACGGTGCAGGAGCGTCACCGGGGTCGATACC
>JARFPV010000182.1 GCA_029288115.1 Akkermansiaceae bacterium
CTTGCTTTCACAGGCTCGGAGTCCTCCGTGCGTGAGTTCCTCAAGAACATGGTGAACTCCAAGCAGTATTTCTTTTCCATTCGCGCACTGCGTATCCGCAACGAAAAACAAACGGCACCGAATGTGAAGGATGCCAATTTCCCAGCAAATAGAGGTGGTGGTGCAGGTCCTCCAGATGGTGTAGAAGAGGATCCCTTTGCCGGTATCACACTGCCTGGCGTGGGCGGAGAAGGCGGTGATGACAATCCGGATGGTGCCCCCGGTCCCGGGGTCGTTCCTGCCCCCGCTCCAGCACCCAAACCCGTTGCTGCAAAAGGTGACCGCATCCTCATGCAAATTCTCGGGAGCGAAAAACTCCACGTGTTCCTGCGTTTTGATATCATCTACATCGAGGGTAAGCCGGAGTCAGCAAAACCAGCGCCCCCTGTTAAACCGTAGCGACCATTTACAGAATTAGGAAACATCCATTACCAAACACACACTTCTTACCCACACTATGTCCTGGTTTTCAGAAAACTACGAGAAAGCTTGCCTCGGCGGTGCTGCCATCATCACCGTCGCGCTCGGCTACATGATTTTCAAAGGTGGTGAAGATCCCTTCAGTATCCAGTCCGGCAAACAAAATAACGACGTCTCAGTTCCCGGTCTCGACCGCATGAACAAGGTCAAAAAATCACTCTCCGAAACCCATGTGATTAACAAGCGTGATGTCGATGGACGGGAAGTGGACCTCTTTACGGGGGTTGCTCTGTTTGCCAAGGCTGACGATCCCGATAATCCCGTGGATCTTCTTAAGAGTCCTCCTGTGCATGAAGGCATCCCCAACACCTGGTGGCTAAAGTATAATCTCGACCCTGGGTATAGCGATGCACCAGATTTGGATCCCGACGAGGATGGTTTCACCAACCGGGAGGAATACGAGTCAAAAACTAGCCCGATTGACTTTAATGACCATCCTGACCCAGTAACCAAACTGAGCTTAGTTGAGGTCAAAACGACCAAGGCTTTTATCAAGCCGCAAGACTTTGGCAACAACACCTATATGTTTAAGCTTGAAAACGCGCGCGGGGGCGTTGTCAATCGAATGAATCAGGCCAACCCCAAGCCGATTGGTCCTGGATCAATTATTCCTTTTGAACGCCCCTTGATGAAAAATCGCTTCAAGTTTATGCGCGTTGATCCAAAGGTGAACCCTAGGACTGGTGCTGCGGATAATATCTGGGAATTCGAGGACCAGCAGCCTAACAAGAAGGGCGACTTGTATCGCTTTACAAGCCGTGGCAACTTGGAAGGTCTGAATGACCGTTCCCGCGGAATCATGGACACCACACTCACGCTTCGTCTTCAGGCATTGAAGCAGGGTGGCAATAACTTCGAAGTCGAGGAGGGCACCCATTTCTCCTTGCCTTTCAAGGCTGACGCCAAGGAAAAACCATACTTCCTCAAAAAAATTGACCTCGATAAGAAGATGGCCGAGGTCGAATACACGGATAAAAATGGTCAGAAACAGATCCACCCAATGCCTTTCAAATAACCCGTGACCCCCAAGGCTTGAACTTCCAGACCAGTCTGGACTATATCATAGGAATAAAAATAATCAAAAAAACGCTTCACAAACCCGTCTCAAATCGTCAGAAATACTCTCACACCTATTATGGAAATTACACCTACGCACCAACCCAACCATGGAATCTTCAGTTCCATGCGTCGCCCCATCAGCCAGAAGGCCGCCATTCTTATGGCTGTCGCTGCAGCTATGCCCGCTGTAGCTACCGTTGCGAATGCCCAATCCAGTATCGCCGCCAAGGAAATAGCACGCCGTTCCTCACTTGTTGCTGATTCTCATAAAGCACTTCTGGAGGGCCGCGCCGCCTACGCCGACAAGGATTATAAAACAGCACACGACCAGTATGCAGAAGCTCTCAGACTCCTGCCTCCCGGACCCGCGCTCGCTGACCGTCGCCGCTCCTACACTGCGCATCTCGGTGATGCTGCTGTAGCACTTGCCCAGCAATATCGCCGTGTTGGTAAGTATGAAGAAGCACGCACACTCCTCGAAAACGTGCTTCTGCGTGACCCCACGAACTTCAATGCCAAGAAGCAACTCGAGTATCTTGACGATCCTATCAGAACCACCCCGGGACTCACATTTGAGCATACTCAGAACGTAAACAAAGTGCGTAAGCTCCTCTACATGGGTGAGGGCTATTACAATCTCGGAAAATACGATCAGGCAGACGCCGAGTTCAAAAAAGTCCTCCAAATTGACCCCTACAACAAGGCTGCTCGCCGTTGGATGGAAAAGGTAGCCGCCATCAAGTCGGACTACTACCGCGCTGCTTATGACCACACCCGCGCCCACCTTCTAATGGAAGTGGACAGAGCTTGGGAAATCGCTGTGCCGCAAGATTTGCCTGACGTTGGACGCACGCCTACTCAAAACGGTCACAGCACCGGGGTGCAGTACATCCAGCAGAAACTTAACAACATTATCATCCCTCTGGTCAATTTTGACAACACCACGGTTGAGGAGGCGCTCGATTACATTCGCCTGCGTGCTCGTGAGCTCGACACCGAGCCGGATGAGGATCGCAAGGGAATCAACTTTATCATTCGCAAGCCATCTGTGACAGGTGCTGGTGCTGATGACGGTGGCGTAGGTGAAGACGCCCTCGCTGCCGATGTTGGGCCAGCATCCAATATCAGTAGCTTGCGCATCGACGAACTTAAACTGCGCAATGTGCCGCTGGGTACCGTTCTTCAGTATATCTGTGACAAGACCCGCCTGCGCTACAAGCTAGACGAACACTCAGTCATCCTGCTGCCTCTCACTGCAGTGGCTGCTGATGACCTCTACACCCGTAGCTTTGTGGTGCCACCCGATTTTATTGCCAGCCTTGAGCAAAATGATGACGACGGAGGTGGAGTAGATTCAGATCCTTTTGGGGCTGACGACAACGACGGTCCGTCAATCAACAAGCGCGCTTCAGCGATGGAGCTGCTCAAGCGTAATGGTGTCAGCTTCCCTGACAAGGCATTCGCCAATTACATTCCCGCAACCAGCACACTGGTCGTGCGTAATACACTGGCCAACCTTGACGTGATCGAGTCCATTATCGAGGCGATTCGCGGTAAGGGTCCTCGCCAGGTGCGCATCATGACCAAGTTCATTGAGATTACTCAGGAGAATACCGACGAACTCGGTTTCGACTGGATTCTTAATGCTGGTGCACACCCCGGCAATTCTTTCGTAACCGGAGGAACAATGGGTAACGGGTCAGCTCGCACGATCGCTGACTTCGGCACTGGTGCTCCCTTCCCTGCAGGTGCGACATCAGTATCGAATATTGCCACTGCGGGACTGCGTAGCGGTGACTTCGCGGTCACTCGTGACAGCATCAGCAATCTACTGAATAACCCGAACCGAGCTGCACAAAACGGCTCGGTTGCTCCTGGTATTCTTTCCTTCACGGGTCTCTTTACCGATGGTGATGTGCAGATGATCATGCGTGGCCTCGCCCAGAAAAAGGGAGCTGACATTATGACCGCACCTAGCGTGCTCGCCCGAAGCGGTGAGAAGGCTACCATCGAAGTGATCCGCGAGTTTATCTACCCAACCGAGTATGAGCCGGGTCGCACTTTGTTTCACTCGCCCGCCTCGACTGGCGTCGACCAGCACTTGGAGGTCAACAGCCCGTTCAACGTTCCTCGTTGCATTCGCCCGACATCCCCTCCCTCATTCGAAACCCGCAATCTCGGTGTTACGCTCGAAATCGAACCGAACATGGGCCCCAACGACGAGATCCTGTTTATGGGACGAATCTCAGATCCGCGGTAGATTTGAAGCGGAGGACGATGAACAGCCGAGTCACAGTCATCTCCCTCCTGGTTGTTGTGTCTGCCCTGGCCGGCCTGCCACTCCACGCCGCCGAGCCGCTGCCGCTGGACATCGGCAGCCCCGAGGCACAGGTGATCACCGATGAGCTGTTTGCCGGCCACGAGGGGACGTTCATCCTTCACGATTCGGCCAGCGGGATCTATCTGCGGCACAACCCGGCTCGCAGCGCCACCCGATTCCCTCCCTGCTCCACCTTCAAG
>JARFPV010000199.1 GCA_029288115.1 Akkermansiaceae bacterium
ATGCCTCAAAACGAGCCTTGCGAGCAGCTTGTAGATTCTTGCGAGCAGTTTCGTAAGTAGGGGAGTAGTTTGTTAGGTAATAATTGTAGAGCTGGCTTTTCTCTGTTTCGGTTAGCGAGGGCGCTGCCTTGGTTAGAAGTGAGTTGAGTGACGATCCATCCCAGAGTTGTTTGGCTTCAAGCCGGCCAAGGGTTCTTGAGAAAACCTTGAAGTCGTCTAGTTGGCCGTTTTTGAATCCCTTGTCGCGGAAACGTTGCCCTATCGCGAGCTTTTTGCCTCCACCCCTGCCTGTGATTGCCTTTGTCAGATTGTCCCTCACGACCTCGCTGGGGGCTGTGGTGCCGTTGATGTAGAACGTCACCCCTTTGGCACTGCTGGAGCCATCGTAGGTGATGGTTACGTGTGTCCATTGGTTCAAGGGCAGTGGCTTGGCGGTCTTGACGCGCAAGGCATTGCCAGGCCAGAAATGAATCCAGGCGGCACTGAGTTTTCCATCCTCGATGAGGAGTTCGTAGCCCTTGCTCGCGGAATCCGTCCATGCTTTTGATTGGTGGAAAACAACGGCGCGCTCGTGAGACTGGGTGGGTTTGATCCAGAATGAGAATGAGACTGGTGACTCGCGATTGAATGTGGGCACGCCGCCAATCGATATTGCGTGATCTCCAGTCAACTGAACCGCGCTTCCATGGACGCCTTCGGGGACTACCTTATTTGCATCATTGGTGGAAGATGGAGCCTTCGGGTTTGCTTTGTTAGGAAATTTATTGCCTTCAACGGAATCAAATGTCAGGTGAGTCAATAATCCATTCCATGTGTATTGGGCAGGACGGTCGGCAAGCCATGCCTCAAATGCCTGTTGCTCTGACTTTTTAATGGAGGCCACATTTTCTTCCGCTTTTTTCACTGCCGCATCCTTGGCGGCGATGTCCTTTTCCTGATCTTCCGTTGATCGTGCCAGAACAGGTGGTGGTGGTGATGTTTTGTCAAAAAACGAATACAGCCCAGCTTCGTCGATGTTTGCGAAGAAAGCCGACATCTGGTAGTAGGACTTCATCGAAAGAGGATCGTATTTGTGATCGTGGCAACGACTGCATTCCAGCGTTAGCCCGAGGAAGGCGGTGCCGAAGGTGTGTAGTCGATCAGCGACGTACTCGACACGGAACTCCTCCTCCACACTGCCGCCTTCGACTTTTTGTGAGTGCAGACGGTTGAATGTGGTTGCCTGAATTTGCTCACGAGTCGCATTCGGTAGAAGGTCTCCGGCAAGCTGCCAGGTGATGAACTCACTGTAGCTCTGGTTTTTCTTAAACGAGCCGATAACCCAGTCACGCCACGGCCAGACATAGCGGGCGGCATCGGTCTGGTAACCGTAGCTATCGGCATAGCGTGCCACATCCATCCACTCGTTGGTTAAGCGTTCGGCGTAAGCATCGGTCTCGAACAGGCGATCGACGACTTTTTCGTAGGCATCCGTGGATTGGTCTGCGAGAAAGTCATCCAGTTCGGTAGTCGTCGGAGGTAGTCCGGTCAGGTCGAACGTCACCCTGCGCAGCCACTTTTCCTTACTGATTTCCTCGGCGGGCTTCAGCCCGAGCTTTGCGAATTTTGCCTGGACAAACTGATCGATCTGATTGCGTGCCCATGGGGTTTTCTCAGGAACGGGCACCTCTTTCGGTACAGGGATGTATGCCCAGTGCTCGGTGTACTCCGCGCCCTGCATGATCCAGGCGTCAATGATCGCCTTTTCCTCCGCGTTGAGTGAGCGGTTCGAGTCCGCGGGCGGCATCATGTCTTCACCCGTCGCGTGGATTCGTTCGTGCACGCTGCTTTTTTCCAAGCTTCCTGCAACGATACCATGCCCCCCATCCTTGAGCGCCTGCTTGGCGTGCTCCTCGGTATCGAGGCGGAAATCAGATTTCTGGTTATCGGCATCAGGACCGTGGCAGTGGAAACATTTGTCCGAAAGGATGGGCATAACCTCATCATTAAAGCTGACTTCTCTGTGAGGTTTTGTGTGGGTGACCTTATCTGCGTCCGTGTCTGTGCCGGTAGACTCTGTTTTTTTGTCGCAAGAGCCGAGTAGGCCAACGGTCATCAAACCTACAATGGTAGGTAGATGCTTATGCCGACGGATGGAGAATGTCATAAGGAAAAAAGAATTATGTGATATTGTCCGCGATGAATACGAGGTTAGAAAGCGGAAATATTTCAGGGGCATGTATTTAGGCATCTGGTGAAATCAAGATCTATCGCCACTGTGCCATACGTGATTTTTGAGCGCGGGTAATGTTCAGGACGAGAACCATTGCTAACCCGCTCAAAATGAGCTCGATAGGCATGTTGATTAGCTCGATTTTACTCACCATGATGTAGTCTTCAAGGGTTTCGGCACCCAATGAGAGTCGCCCGATCACTTGTCCGATCAAGTTGGAGAGTAGCCAAAACGTCCACCATAGAGGTAGGGTCTTTCCTAGATCGTGGTCGTTGCCGTAACTTGCACGCCTAATCTCCTTCATCGCCACATAAGGTTTCCACAGGCTAAGAATGGGAATGAAGTAGTAGCCGACCGACCAGCCGGGAGTGATTTTCATGTGAGGTGCATCAAGTAGCCAGGCGTTTTTACAGCTGCGATTCATCCAGACACAGAAAATGATTGCGAGCAGGATGTAGAGTATGAGATGCCCGATGGAAACCAGGCCAACGATTTGGTCCAGTTTGGTCAATTCATCGGTCAATACGTAGTCATCGGATTCGTACACCTGGAGCTGGAGGAAGCTCAAGAAGCCGCTTGAAAATAACGTGAGGAACACGTTGATGACCAGCAGGGTGATCAGCGTGGCCATAAGTCCACCATTGTTGCGGAACGAGCCGTAAGGGCCTTGGATGCCGGGAACCGTTGTAGGGACAGCCTGATGACGTTGGCTGGCTGGCGTGGTGTATGGGTTCTGCTCCGTGGGCTCCATGGCGGTTGTGCCAGGGGCTAGGCCGAAGGTTTTGTATCCAGTTCGAACGCCTCGTGCACGACACGGGCAGCGTCCTCGATCTCAGTCTCGTTGACAGTCACGGCAATCTTGATTTCGGAGGTGGAAATCATGCCAATGTTGATGTCTGCATCACCGAGAGCTTTGAACATTTTTGCTGCGACACCTGAGTGGGAACGCATGCCGATGCCGACTGTGCTCAGCTTGGCGAGACCGGCTTCGGTTTCAATCTGAGCGTTTTCGGAGAGTTCGCCGAGGACTGGTTTCAGTGCCGCTTGCGCTCGTCCCAGGTCGTTGGTGTGCATGGTGAACGAGTGGCGTGCCATTCCGTCGCTGGCGATGTTTGAGACAATCATATCCAGATTGATTTCTGCATCGGCGAGGCATCCGAGGATTTTGCCGGAATTTCCGGGGCTGTCTGGGATGTCAGTGATGGTGACGCGGGCTTGGGAGCGCTCGATAGAGACTCCTCGGATGACTACTGCTTCCATGGCGGGATGTTCTTCGGTGACTAGGGTTCCTGGGTTGTCGTTGAGGCTTGAGCAAACTTCAAACACAACACCATATTTCTTGGCAAATTCAACAGAGCGGGATTGCATGACCTTACTGCCTGAGGAGGCCATTTCCAGCATTTCATCGTAGGAAATTTCCGGCAGCTTGCGTGCATCCTTCACGACTCGGGGGTCGCAGGTATAAACGCCATCGACATCGGTCAGGATCTGGCAGAGGTCGGCTTTGAGTGAGGCGGCGACAGCAATCGCAGTGAGATCCGAGCCCCCACGACCGAGCGTGTGGATCAGGCCATCGTGGGTGACACCCTGAAATCCGGCGACGATGATGACTTTTCCTTCCTTGAGCCAGCCGTTCATCATCGTGGGATCGATTTCATCGATTCGCCCACGGGTGTGGCTTCCGGTGGTTTTGATACCTGCCTGCCTGCCGGTGGCTGAGACGGCGTCCACTCCCATGCTTTGCAGTGCCATGGAGACGAGCGCGATCGACTGCTGCTCACCGCTGGAAAGAAGCACGTCGAGCTCACGTTCCGGCGGGGTGGGGTTCAGTTCGTTTGCCATGCCGATGAGTTTATCGGTGACACCACCCATGGCAGAAACAATGGCAACTACTTGATTCCCCTCATCGGCGACACGTTTGATGCGTGTCGCGACGTTGCGGATGCGGTCGAGGCTGCCGACGGACGAGCCGCCGTATTTTTGGACGATCAGGGCCATGCGCGGCGGAGCATAGCTAGCCATCCGATGGGGTCAAGCTTGGTGAGTGGCAGCTC
>JARFPV010000216.1 GCA_029288115.1 Akkermansiaceae bacterium
GTTGAAGGTCATCCTCGAAACCGGAGAACTCGCCACGCTGGATAATGTTCGCCGCGCGTCAGACATCGCGATCCATGCAGGCGGTGACTTTATTAAGACCTCGACCGGAAAAATCGCCTCTGCTGCGACGATTCCCGTGACGCTCGTCATGCTACTCGCCATCCGTGACCACTATCTGAAAACAGGAAAAATGGTCGGCATGAAACCTGCAGGCGGTATTTCAAAATCCAAGCTCGCACTGCATTACCTTGTGATGGTCAAGGAGACTCTGGGCGAGAAGTGGCTGACGAATAAATGGTTTCGCTTCGGTGCCAGCAGTCTTGCCAATGACGTGCTCATGCAGGTCGCCAAACTCGAAAGCGGTCACTACCAGGCAGCGCAATATTTCTCTAAAGACTAACCAATTTAAATCCGAAATTCTAATTTCTAAATTCGAAACCCATGGCTAAGAAAAAATCATCACCGGACTGGGGTCTTGCACCTGCGCCGGAATCATCGCCGGTCAATATTGCCAAGAGATACGATCATTTTATCAACGGGAAGTGGACCAAGCCGTCTGCTAGAAAATACTTTTCCACGACCAACCCGGCGACTGGTCGGAAGTTGTCCGAGGTTGCTGAGGGTAGCAAAAAGGATGTCGATACAGCGGTCAAAGCCGCCCGCGCCGCCTACAATGGTGCTTGGGGGAAAATGAGTGGACGTGAGCGCGGTAAGTATATTTACCGTATTGCACGACTCATTCAGGAGCGCGCACGTGAGTTTGCCATCATCGAAACCATGGACGGTGGCAAACCGATCCGTGAGTCGCGTGATATCGATATCCCGCTGGCAGCCAATCACTTCTTTTACAACGCAGGGTGGGCGGATAAGCTGGAGTATGCTTTTCCTAACATGCCTGTAAAGTCACTGGGGGTTGCCGGGCAGGTCATCCCATGGAACTTTCCCTTCCTCATGGCGGCGTGGAAAATTGCACCCGCACTCGCAACGGGGAATACGGTCGTGCTTAAACCCGCAGAAACAACACCACTAACAGCGCTCAAGCTCGCCGAGGTGATTGCCGATGCCGGATTGCCTGACGGCGTGGTCAACATTGTTACCGGGGCAGGGGAAACAGGTGCTGCCGTAGTGAATCACCCTGACGTCGACAAGGTGGCATTCACTGGGTCGACAGGTGTTGGCAAGCTGATCCAGAAATCCGTCGCCAATACCGAAAAGAAAATCACCCTCGAGCTAGGCGGCAAGGCCGCGAATATCATTCTCGAGGATGCGCCGATTGATCAGGCAGTCGAGGGAGTCGTCAATGGTATCTACTTCAACCAGGGACACGTGTGCTGCGCTGGTTCACGACTCTTTGTGCAGGAAAATATTTACGACGAGGTCATGTGGAAGCTCAAGCAGCGTATGGACACGCTCGTCGTCGGTGATCCGCTCGATAAGAATACAGACGTGGGTGCGATCAACTCCAAGGCACAATTGAGAACCATCAATCGCTACATCAAGGAGGGCCTCAAAGGGGGTGCCGATATCTATCAGCCGGAGTGTGAGCTTCCTGCAAAAGGAAACTGGTGCCCACCCACCGTGTTCACCAACGTCGCCCAGTCGGCCGTCATCGCGCGCGAGGAAATCTTCGGCCCAGTGCTTGCCGTGCAAACTTTCCGCACTGTTCCCGAGGTGATTGAGAAAGCCAACAACACGCCGTATGGCCTGTCGGCGGGTGTCTGGTGCGATAAAGGGTCCCGACTTTTCCAGATTACTGGCGCACTCGATGCCGGCGTTGTCTGGGGCAACACCTTTAACAAGTTCGACCCGACCTCGCCGTTTGGAGGCTTCAAGGAGTCCGGCTACGGGCGCGAAGGTGGCCTGCATGGACTGGGAGCCTATCTCGATTTAAGCATCTAACATCATTTATAAATTATGAAACGCATTGAAGTTTTGAAAACCTACAAACTCTACATCGGCGGCAAGTTTCCACGCACGGAATCGGGACGATACTATCAACCGGAAGGTCGCGGAGGAAAAGCTCTCGGAAACATCTGCCAAGGCTCACGCAAGGACTTTCGTAATGCCGTGGTCGCCGCCCGCTCTGCGACTAGTTGGGGGAAGCGTGATCCGTTTAACCGCAGCCAGATCCTTTATCGCATCGCCGAGATGCTCGAAGGGCGTGCCTCCCAGTTTGAGGATGAACTGAAACAGCAAGGGAGCACTGCAGCCGCTGCCCGTAAGGAGGTGGAAACCGCCATCGACCAGTGCATCTACTACGCCGGATGGTGCGATAAGTACCAGCAGACATTCTCCTCGGTGAACCCGGTCGCTAGTGCGCACTTTAACTTTTCCGTCTATCAGCCGATGGGGGTGGTTGCCGTTTTAGCACCCGAGAAATCTGCGCTTGCTGGGCTGTTAGGGACGATCCTGCCAATCATTGCTGGGGGCAATACCTGTGTTGTACTCGCCTCAGAGAGCAAACCGCTCTGTGCGATCACTCTGTCCGAAGCTCTCGCTACTTCCGACCTCCCTGGCGGCGTGGTAAACATTCTTACCGGTAATCGTGATGAATTGTTAGAACACATTGGCACCCACATGGACGTGAATGCCGTGGTCGCCTCCGATGTTTCCGATAGCCATAAAGCGAGCCTCCGAGAAAATGCCATCAGCAATCTCAAACGCGCCATCTTCTGCAAGGAAGATCCCGCCAAGACAGAGTCGCCATACCCGATTCTCGCTACTCAGGAAATCAAGACCACTTGGCATCCTGTTGAATCGAGCATCGCCGCGGGTGGTGGGTATTAAAAAGGATAAGAAAGGGCGCCCCTCATTGAAGGGCGCCCCATCATACGCTTGCCTGGGCAAGCGGTAGTAGAAGTCATTTTGTTACTCCGGCATCGCTGAGGAATGATGCTCAAGGATCAGCCAGCGATCTTGGATCCGGCGGTAAACGTAGGTGAAACGGGCTTGGACCGTGGCGCCGTCCTGGAATGTGAATGTGTAGATGCCAGAGTTGATGGCGATATCGTTGAAGATCCTGATGTTTGACTCGTTGATTTCACCGACAGGTTGTTTGGCAAGGAAGTGGACAAAGTAGTCCTCAATCTCTTCGTGGTTGTGTCGCACCTTATTCGACACGGTTGGGAGCAAAATCCCGTCGTCGCCATCATAAAGTGAGGCCACTTTCTTGGGGTCACCAGTTTGCAGGGCGTTGTTCCACTCGTCGAAGAGTGCCAAAATTTCGTTGTTATCAATATTCATTATATTCTCTTTGTTGTTCAATGAGTGGTTGTTCATTGTCGGGATATAAACCCGAACTGTGATTATTCAAATTTCCGGTTTGGAAAATTCTTAGGTGTGAGTGTCCTGACTATCCATGCTTGATTGTGTAGAACAAGCAGTTAGTTGGTGTGTTCCGTCATCATGCTTATTAGACGACCGCTTGAGCAGCCTAAAATGCGTGATTACTGGGAGATTGGCTGAGTGAGGTTTCTAAACGTCAAGATGAGGCTTTATCCCCAAATGTCAGCCTCTGCCCTTGAATCTGCCAAGACTTGCCTGCTAATATCCCTCACATGAGCAACATTTTCTCCGGAACAATTCCCGCGCTGATGACCCCCTGTGATGCGGAGGGTAACCCTGATTACGACGCCCTGGTTGCGACCGGGAAGGAGCTGATTGAAGCCGGTATGGCATCGGTGGTTTACTGCGGATCGATGGGTGACTGGCCATTACTTACGGACGAACAACGTCAGACGGGAGTCAAGGCGCTTGTGGATGCGGGAATCAAGGTGATCGTCGGCACGGGTGCACAGAATACGAAGATTGCCGCTGCCCACGCTGCCCATGCGCGAGAAGTGGGAGCGCATGGTTTGATGGTGATCCCCCGGGTGCTGTCACGTGGCATTTCTCCCGCAGCCCAGTACAATCATTTCACGGCTATTCTCGAGGCTGGCGGCCCCGATCTTCCGGCAGTCATTTACAACTCTCCCTACTACGGCTTCGCCACCAAGGCGGATCTCTTTTTTAAGCTGAACTCCGAGTATCCCCAGTTGGTGGGCTTCAAGGAGTTCGGCGGTGCTGCAGACCTCACCTATGCGGCTGAAAATATCACGACGGGGAATGACCAGCTCACGTTGATGGTTGGGGTTGATACCCAGGCGTATCATGGGTTTGTCAATTGTGGTGCTGGTGGTGCCATCACGGGTGTGGGAAATGCCCTGCCCAAGGAAGTACTGCACATGGTTGACCTCTGTGAACGTGCTGCTGCCGGGGATGCCGTTGCCCGCCGCTACGCCAAGGAGCTGACCGAGGCGATGCACGTGCTCAATACCTTCGACGAAGGCCCGGATCTGGTTCTCTACTACAAGCAACTAATGGTGCTCGAAGGCCATGGTGCATACGTGCACCAGATCAATGCCGACGACCAATTAAGTCCTGCGCAGAAAGCGCACCTCGAGTCGCAGCACGCCCTGTTCCGCAATTGGTGGAGTTCCTGGGAAGGGAAGGATTACTAGGATTGTAATCCCATGCGATAGGTCTTGGTAGGGTCGCGTATCCTTACGCGACCGGTGGTGTGAGTGCGATGGTGGAGTAGCGGTTGGAAAGGCGGGGTGATGTCAACCCAGCCGGACGTGTGGGGACACACGTCCCTACCATTTTCAATTGCACCGAACTGTAGAATTGGTTAGTGTCGGGTATGTTATCTGGTGATCGCCCTGAACGGAAAAGGCTCGATCATGTTCCGCCTTCGTGGTCGCCAGAGGATGCGGTGTATTTCATCACCATCTGTGCGCAACCCAAAGGGGCGGATATTTTATGTAGACCCGTGGTTGCTCATTCTTTGTTAGAAAGTATTGCGTTTTATTATGACCAGCGGAAGTGGTATTGCCAGATGGCCCTGCTCATGCCAGACCATTTGCACGGGTTTTTTGTGTTTCCGTGGGATAAGTCGATGGCCAGTGTGTTTCAAAATTGGAAACGCTACACCGCCAAATCATTGGGTATCAACTGGCAGAGGGATTTCTTTGAGCACCGGATACGCAATGAGGGGAGGTATACCGAGACGTGGCATTACGTCCGTCAGAACCCGGTGAGGGCGGGATTGGTTGATGACCCGAATGACTGGTTGCATCGATGGGAGCCGGAGCACTCGCAGTGATTGGCTATTTGATACCCACGCAGCCGGTTGCGCGGTCTTTCCACGATAGTTTTGCGGTAGGGGCGTGTGTCCTCTCACACGCCCGGTTGTATAAACGGTGGTGGGTGTTTAACGGTTGGAATGGCGGGGTGACATTAACCCAGCCGGTCGCGTAGGGATACGCGACCCTAGCAAAGTATGTGATTACACCTCAGCGCGTTGGATGCCGAGTGGGTTGGCATCCTTGAGCTCGTCGGGGAGGAGGGCGTCGGGGCAGTCCTGCCAGCATACTGGGCGGGTGAAGCGGTAGATAGCCATGGTGCCGACGGAGGTGCTGCGTCCGTCGGATGTGGCTGGGAACGGACCACCGTGGACCATGCTGGCGCAGACTTCCACACCAGTGGGGAAGCCGTTGAAAACGAGGCGTCCTGCGCTTGATTCCATGAGTGAGTAGATGCCGGAGTGGCTCGCAAGCTCATCATCCGTGCCATGTACACTTGCAGTGAGCTGACCGCCAAGCGAGCCGAACAGTTGAGCGAGTTCATCGTCACTTGTGTAGGTCACAACCAATGTGGCGGGTCCAAAGACCTCCTCGGTCAGGTCGTCGCTTGCGAGGAATGTCGATGCGGTGGTCTGGAAAACATGCGGCACGGCTTGGTTCTGTGCGTCGCCACAGCTTCCAGACGCGAGCAATTCCACGTCGGCGTGATTGCGCAAGTGATCGAGGCCTGAACCATACGCCTGGCAGATGCCGGCGTTAAGCATGGCGGCGCTTGAGCTTCCGTTGACCAGCTCAACGAGTTTGCCGGTTACGCTGCTTGCGGAATCGGCATGAATGAATACAAGACCGGGATTGGTGCAGAACTGGCCGACACCGAGTGTCAGTGAACCAAACAGCCCTTCGCCGAGTGCTTCGCCTTTTTCAGCAGCTACTTCGGGAAGGATGACAACTGGGTTGATGGCGCTCATTTCGGCGTAGACGGGGATCGGCTCGTCACGCGTGGCAGCAAGATCCATCAGTGCACGGCCACCACCGTAGGAACCTGTGAACCCAACGGCTTTGATCGACGGGTGTTTCACCAGTGCTTGACCAATGGTGCGACCACTACCGTAAACGAGGGAGAAAACCCCTTCGGGGAGTCCACAGTCGGCGACGGCTTTCTGGATCGCGAGCCCGACAATTTCAGCGGTACCGCTGTGTGACGAGTGTGCCTTGACGATGACCGGGCAGCCGGCGGCGAGTGCCGATGCGGTGTCGCCCCCGGCAGTTGAGAATGCGAGAGGGAAGTTTGATGCGGCAAACACGGCGACGGGACCAAGTGGGCGCAGCATGCTGCGGGTGTCCACTTTAGGAAGCGGTTCGCGGTCGGGCTGTGCGCGGTCGATTCGTGCATCCACCCATGAACCTTCTTCAACGAGGTTAGCGAACATACGGAGTTGGCCGCAGGTTCGGCCTGCTTCTCCGCGGACACGCATTTCGGGGAGTCCGGTTTCCAGTGGCATGCGTGCGACGAGATCTTCAATGGATGCCTCAATGTTGTCAGCGATGGTGCGCAGGAGTGTGGCTTTATCGGCGCCGGAAGTATTCCGGAGGCTCTGATACGCGTCATCAGCGAGGGAGACTGCACGCTCAAGTTCTTCACTTGTTGCGGCACTGTAGTTGGGTTCGAGTGCCTCGTTGCTTACTGGATTGATGCTTTGTCCGGCAGATTCGCTGCCTTGGCCGCGTGATGCGCCGATGATAGATGTTCCTTGGAGTGTCATGGTGGTTGATTGGTTAGGGGGCTATTATGCCGTGTTTAAAAGGGTCTGAGTCTTGAATGATAATGGTCGCCTCGCCATTTACGGAGGCAGTGCCGGTGATCATCGGTGTTACTTGGCCATTTTCAAGTGGTTTTACGCATCCCTCGAAAACAGTGTCGAGCACACTCGCCTGTCGCCACACCTGAGCGGGTGCCAGTTTTCCATCCGCGTGTAGGCAGGCGAGCTTCGCGCTGGTTCCCGTGCCGCAAGGTGAGCGGTCGTAGGCAAGGCCGGGACAGAGTACAAAGCTGCGGCTGTCCGATACCCCCGGCGTGGGTACGCCAAAGACTTCGATGTGGTCGACGGCGGCGCCATCGTCACCGACAATATTTTGGTCTGCCAATGCTCGAGCCACCGCAGCGCTGAAGCAGGTTAGCTGTGGGATATTTTCGTAGGAGATGTCACCATCGTAGTCCTCGGTGAGAAAAAACCAGTTGCCACCCCAAGCGACGTCGCCCGTGACGGTTCCGTATCCGGCCACCTCGACACTTACGTTTTTTTGATAGCGGTAACTCGGCACATTGGCGACGGTCACATT
>JARFPV010000286.1 GCA_029288115.1 Akkermansiaceae bacterium
CCTCACCACCGACGCAGCCGGCTTCGATTTCGAGGATGATGTCGAGCTCGGCGCACTCCTTGAGCAGGCCTTTGGAAATTTCCAGGTTTTCGTCGAGTTCCACGACAGAGCCGTCAAACATGTGGGAGTTGAACAGTGGGCCTTTGCCAGAGGCGATGCGCTCACGTGAGGCATCGAGCAGCGGGCGAAGGAAGGAGTCGACTTTCTGCGGGTGGCAGTGGTCGGTGTGGAGGCCAACAAGAATATCGTATTTTTCAGCGAGCAAATGGGTGGCTTCGGCAAGCACGATGGCGCCGAATGCCTCGTCAGCCACGGCGGTGCCGGATGCAAAGCTACCACCGCCGGTTGAAACTTGGATGATGCCGTCGGATCCAGCTTCGGCAAATGCCTTGAGCGCACCGTTGATGGTGGTCAGCGAAGTGACATTGATGGCAGGGTATGCGTAACCACCCTCTTGGGCGGCATCGAGCATGGCGGCGTATTGTTGTGGTGTTGCGACTGGCATGACGCGGGGCGTTTACCATGCCGAGGTGCCGCATGCAAGGGGTTGCTGCGCCATTTGTGACGACAAAAAAAATGCCTACGGGTCAACCTCGATCACCTTGCCGTCTTTCCAGGATATCAGCGGAAGGCCCAAGCGCTTGTTTTCAGCGCGTAGCTTACGAATAGCGCGCCGCCCAGCTTTCAATGCCATGCGTGCGTTCTCCGACATATCCTTTTCAGGGATAGGTTTAAGTTTTTTGTAGGTAGGTTTAATCATTGAACACCTAGGAACTCTGCCACGTCATGTATAGCATGGGTTTTCTTTTCTGCCAATAGGATAAATGTGTCTTGGGAACGCCATACACTCCAATCATCTGCCAATGGGAGGTAATGAGTCACCAGATTCTCAAAGGTTCTGGGGTATCTACGGCGGATGTCGGCTGCAGGAACGTGGTGACCTCCCTTTTTGACTCGCTGCTGGACTCGCCTGATCGATTCTTCGGGTGCAGGCAGCCAGAGGAAGTGGAGAATCACCTCATAACCTGCCTTTTTTGCCTTCTTGATCAGCCGGGTGTGGCCGATACCAC
>JARFPV010000287.1 GCA_029288115.1 Akkermansiaceae bacterium
CGTTTATCTCATGGGAATGCTCGGTGCTTGTCTTGGCTGGCAATCGGTCCTGTTCACTGTCTTTGCAGCCTGCCTGTTCAGCATCGTATTAGCCATTCTTGGTCGTTTGGGCTTCGGACAGAGGCTTCCCTTTGGTCCCAGCCTTGCGTTCGGAGGTGTCTGCTGGATCTTCTGGGGCTGGCAAGTGTGGGATTGGTATTTCTCCCTGATTCCCGCTGCTCAGGCGATGTGATCGACAAAGAAAAACCCCAGCGGAAAAAATCCGATGGGGTTTTGAACAGATTAAGAACCGGGAGTTACTTTCTCCGGCGTAAAAAGAATGCAGCACTACCCAAGGCAAGCATGGCAGCGGTGGATGGCTCAGGAACTGCAATATCTGCAAATTGAACGGTGTCAAAAGCACCGCTCGTACCTGCTGATCCCAGGACAATTGAACCGCCAGTGGCAAAGGCATCGTCAGATGAGACTTCCGGAGATGATGGAGGGGCGGGACCCGATAAGTCAGCAGCAAATTGCCAATCGGCATCTGATGAGTTGGTGATGATGGCAATTTTTGTGGATGATCCGATATCTGCGTTGTTGGTAACAATCATATAGCCTTGTTTGCTACCTAGGCTTGTTGTTTCGTCATCAGTAGATGAAAAATTGCCACCAGCGTAAGGGTCTGATAAGGGGATTCCGAGCTGAATGAAATCATCCTCAATGCTCTGCGATGTTGAGGCTCCTGTAGGAATGTCACCGACCTCAAAGCTGCCGTAGAACACGAACGCATCACCTCCGGTGAAAAACGTATTATCCGATTTTACGAAGAAAGAAGATCCCCCTAGAGCATAATCGATCTGAACTGCAGCGTTCGAATGCTGAGCCAGCGACAGAGCGGCAGTGATAATTGGAATCAGGCTTAATTTACCTATTTGCATAATATAATGTGGTTTTAATTGTTATTCGGATACAACCGAGTCGAATGTCCAGTTGAATGCAGGGTTACCATTTCTGCGTAAGATGAATATGGCAGTTCCAGCCGGAATTTGAGTGGTTGCAGCATCAGCTGTGAGTTGTGTCGATTTGACCCATCCTTGGTGAAATACGCCACCTACGGGTAATGGGTTAGATGCGTTATTAAAATAGTAGGTTTCAAAACTTTGACTACTATTATTGAATATAACGACATGATCCGCAGTGTCTTTATTTCCCGCTGCCAGATGAATGTTGCTATCGAAGGTCTCACCATTGCCAGGTCTGAGTCCAGATGTAGCAAGCGTGATGGATTTGTCCACTGGGTATGGGATAGTGATGAGATTGTAGCCATTGATGACAGGCACTTTGATTTGGCTCATAATCACGGATCCATTCACCGAAACAGAATAAGATGACATTGGAACTCTCTTGTATAGAAAACCATCATCCGGATAAATCGGTTTTGATGCTGCATCTTCCGTTAGGGCTGTTGATTTGACCCATCCCTGATGAAAGACTCCGCCAACAGGTAGAGGGTTCGTGGCGGTGTTGAAATAGTAAGTTTCATATGCGCCTGTGAGGGAATTGAAGGTCAAAATCAAATCAGCTGTATCTTTGTTTCCTTTTTGAACTGTCCCGGCTCCGGGATCTGTTCCAAAAATACTAGCGATCGTATTATGCTTATAGATGCGAATTGAATGAGTGGACAGATCGTTTTGGTCCTCAGAAGTGTCGAGCGTGAGAGTGTCTGCATCGTTGCTGACAATATCAATTAATTCGCCCTCACGTGTGCCGGAGGCGACGATGATGTAGTGAGAAGCGTAATTAGCGTCTGTGGCAAATTGGTTCGTTGTCCAACCAGCACCGGTCAGGGTGACGGTTCCTGCTGCTCCAGAACTGACAGTGCCTTGGTAAGCCACTTCCTGTGACATGGAGGTGGACAGGAAGGTGAATGTTGGTCCACTGGCTGTTGCTGCATTGATGTTAATCTTAACAACACCCACAGGGTCGGTCACTGTCTGTGCGTTGAGTAAAGTGCCAATGGACAGGGACAAGGCTACAATACCTAATGTTGGAAAAGCTAACCGGGTCATGATCTTGGTAGTGCAGTGGTGGTGATTTGTTAAGGGAAGTATAATTGCAGTGACTACTATTCACTGCTAAGATACTCGGCCTGATTCCGAATGCTAGAGAGAAAATATGGCGAGAACAACTGTAAAAAACCGTTATTACATGACCAATGATGGATAGGTCCATTTTCTGGCGGGAAACACACCCAAACGGTTTTACGAGACGATTTCGGTGCCAATTCCGGATCTTGTGAAAATTTCCAGCAGTAATGAATGGGGCGTCCGGCCATCAATGAAGTGAACTTTGCCCACTCCATTTGCCAGAGCGTCGAGGGCGGAGTTGATTTTTGGCAGCATTCCACCTGAAATCGTGCCGTTTTCAATGAGTTCCGCAGCCTGCGGACGGTTGATTGAGGGGATGAGGGAGTCAGGATCAGAAGGGTCAGAGAGCATGCCGGGCACGTCAGAAAGATAAACCAGCTTGGTGGCACCCAAAGCCTTGGCCAAGCAGGCGGCGGCCAGGTCGGCATTGACGTTGAGGGGTTTCCCTGTTCCCTTTTCACTCCCGAGTGGTGAAATGACGGGCACAAACTCACTTGCCAACACGGAGTGGATCGCGCTCAGTTCACAGGAAATGGCTTCGCCGACTCTACCGACATCGACTTTTTGGCCTGAATCGTCTGTTGCCTGGATGCGTTGGGCGACAAATACTTCGGTTCCGGGGATACCGTTGGCCTTGCCTCCCAGTTCGACGATCATTTCCACAAGGTTGGGGTTGATGGTTCCGGAGAGTGTTTTTTCGACGATTGCAACGGCCTCCGGGGTAGTGACACGAAAGCCGCCGATGAATTTGGCTTCTAGGCCTGACTCTTCCATGGCGGCAGAAATCGCTTTGCCTCCGCCGTGGACCACGACCGGATTAATGCCGGCGACTTCCAGAAACACGATGTCGCGCATCACTTTCCGTACCAGAGCAGGATCTTCCATGGCGGAGCCACCCATTTTGATGAGAAACGTGTGACCGCGAAATGACTGTAAATAGGGCAGCGCTTCGATCAGTGTCGAGGCTTTGTGAATGGTGGTGTCCAGAGACATGCTTTTGTTTAAGCATGAAATTGAAAATTCGAAATCTTAAACTGAGGCAAGCTTCTCCAGGCACTTGGAAACGGCGAAGAATCCGAAGGTGGCGGTCATGTGGGTGATGCTGCCATAACCGGACACGCAATTGAGCCTTGTGCCCTCTTCCGCCATGTTTTTCGGTTTCTCGGTGGATACCTCTCCGTCGCACTGTTGGTAAACAGGTGCTTCGCTTGAGAAAATACAATCGATGTAAAATTTGCGCGCCTTTGTTTTTCTCTTGGGGTCTGCCCCTGAAGGAAATCCATACTTTGTGCGCAAGTTTCTGCGCACTTTGTTCATCAGGCTGTCATTGTAGCAACGTGAGATGTCGTCAATGTGGATTTTTGACGGGTCGCGCAGGCCGCCAGCTCCACCACAGCTGATCACCGGGATGCTGCGTTTGTGGCAGCCGTCGAGTAGTAAGGACTTCGACTGGACACGGTCGATGGCATCAATGACGTAGTCGAATCCTTGATCGAGAATTTCGTCGGCATTGCGGTGACTAAAAAATGCCTCAAGTGCGATGATTTCACAATCGGGGTTGATGGCTCTGACTCGGTCTGCCATCGCGGTGGTCTTTTGTTTGCCGATTTCCCCATCCATGGCGTGTAGTTGGCGATTGATATTGGTGATGCAAATTTCATCGAGATCAATCATGGTGATCTTTCCAATTCCCGATCTGGCAAGAGCTTCCACGATCCACGACCCCACGCCGCCAATGCCAACCACACAGACATGGGCACAACGGAATTTCTCCATCGCCTTTTTGCCGTAAAGCCTTTCAATGCCGCCAAACCGATCCATCTGATAAATTCTAGTAGTTGAGCAATCCAAGTTGCCTGACGAGGTAGAGGCATGCGTGGATTTTAAAGTCGATCAGGTACCCTTCCTTTTCCTTTTTAGTGAGCCATTCGCCGAGTTCATTGTGACTAACATGATGCACGATTATTTCCTCATCCGCCACACCGCCGCCATTGTGCTCACGAGCCAGTCCGGTGGCGGCAAAAAAATGGGTCGTTTCGGTGGTCATTCCCGCTGACGTGGGGCTGGAGAGCAACGGGGTGATTGTGTCTGCACGGTAACCTGTTTCTTCTAATAATTCACGCTGTGCCGTATCTTCCAGAGGCTCTCCGGCGTGCTCTAGCTCGTCCCCCACAAGTCCCGCTGGGATCTCGATTACCTTGGCTTGGACTGGAACACGATACTGTTCGATAAGGACAAGTTCTCCGTCTTCTGTGATCGGGAGGATGCCTACAACACCAGTGCTGTTAGGTCGTTCTGCGAACTCCCAGGTGCCTCTTTCATAGAGTCCCAGATACTTTCCTTCGGCGAGGGTTTTACGGTCATTGGACATCGGTTAGTCGTCTTGGCTGTCTTGCTTGTGTTCGATGATGAAGTTTCTGGCTTCCTCAAGTTCGGGAAGCGAAGCATCTGCTTTTGCGAATGCGGTTTGAAACTTTTCGTAGAAAACGGCTGCCATCTTGGTGTTGCTGGCGCGGCGATAGCTGCGTGCAATGCCGAGGTATGCGTGTCCTGACTTGGAGCGTTTTTTGAGTGAAGCTGAAAAATATTCTCTAGCCTGATCAAGTGCTCCAGCGTGCAGGGCGAGCCAACCGAGTGATTCCTCGACCGGGTTGATGAGTAGCGGTGGTTCGGTGTAGCCAGAGCGGTCTGATTCCCGGATGGCGATGCTGGCCCAGGTTTTTTTGAACTCGTTGTTAGGCTTGGCGTTATCAACCCAAGCCCGAGCCTCGTTGTGCAGAATTTTACAGGCTGTGTGTGCCTGTGCCCACGATTGTGAGGCAGGGAATTTGCCCGGATCGGCTGCCTTCAGCGCTTTCAAGTGCTGGTTGAGTGCGAGTTTTTCTCGCCGAATAACTGCGTCGCTTCTCAGATCATCCGGGTGGGTGACGGCGTGACGTAATCGGCAGTAGGAGCGGAGGAATAGCAGGTAATGGCGTGCACCAGAATTCTCTGGGATGGCGTCAGGTATCAGGGCGGCAGCAGCGAGTGCAAAATTTCCAGATCGCATGTGAACCAGCGCGGTGGCGGTGCTGGAGAGGTAGTAGATCTGATGCGCGCCAATCGCG
>JARFPV010000240.1 GCA_029288115.1 Akkermansiaceae bacterium
CGGTGGAGGTTATCGGATTCGCCGAGCTGCCACATGTTGGCGACGAATTGGTGCAAATGAAGAACGAGCGCGCCGCCAAAAAACTTTCTGAGGAACGTCTTGAGGAGAAACGCAATAAGCGACTCGTACGTCCCAAGCAAAGCCGCATGGAGGACCTCATGTCCATGGTGCAGGGCGACAATAAGATTCAGCTCAACATCATCCTCAAGGGTGATGTGCAGGGCTCCGTGCAGGCGATCGAAAATGCGATCAATGAAATCAAGAGCGATAAAGTAGAGCCGCGTTTCATTAAGTCCGCTGCTGGTGCAATTACTGAAAACGATATCATCATGGCGAGTTCATCGGGAGCCGTCGTCCTTGGTTTCAATACCAAGATGGAAAGCAATGCCGTGCGTGCTGCGAAACGTGAAGGCGTGCAGGTGAAGCTGTTCTCAATCGTTTACGAACTCATCGATACGGTCGAAGAAGCTATGCTCGGACTGCTTGATCCTCTTACCCGTGAGACCATCATTGGACACGCTGAGGTTAAACAAATCTTCAAAGTCAAGCGTGGCCGTGCCGCTGGTTGTATTGTTAAGGACGGAAAGGTGGCCCGCACTGCACATGCCCGTGTTCTGCGTGGTGACGTTCCCGTGTTCGATGGCAAGATGTCTACTCTGCGTCGTATCAAGGACGAGGTTGAGGAGGTTAAGCAAGGTATCGACTGCGGTATCCGACTCGGTGATTTCAACGAATACGAGGAGGGCGATATCATTCAATGCTACATCCTCGAGAAGGTTGAGCAGACTTTGTAATTTGTGATTACGTAATGAGTCAACGCCTCGACAGAATCAACGAGCTGCTTCGCCGTGAAATCAGCACGGTGGTGCAGCGCGAGTTTGAATTTACCAATGCACTGGTAACGATCAGCGCTGCAGAGATCACCCAGGATTTGCGCGAGGCTAAGGTGTTTGTTAGTGTGCTGGGTGGTCACAGTCAGCGAGTGCTTGAGCAACTTGAGCAAAAACGCGCGCTGATTCAGAGCCGCATTGCCAAGCGTATCACCCTGCGTTGCACACCAATCCTCATGTTCAGATTGGATGATTCCGCATCACGTGGGGTGGAAATGGTGAACCTGCTTGATGAGGTCGACAAAATCCCCAAGGCACCACCCGCTGAGGAAGAAGAGGAGGGGTAGGGCGGATTGGCCTTAATCCACCATGGATTCAACCGTTTGAGACAATTCTTATTTGTTTCTCTATGGCTCGCGATGCCGATGTGTACTACTCAGGATCTCCAGGTAGCCCGTCTAACAATTCCCGGTAGCGAGCCACATCAAAGTCTCGTTTGTCGATAAACATCCTGTTGGATTCTTCTGCTAGGCACAGTGCGATTAACTCCTTGGCTCCATCAGGGCTGAGTGACTCCTTTTCCACCAGTCGGGTGAATGTTTTCTTTACATAGGGAGTATCAGGGGACTCCAGCTGTTGCTCAACAGCGGGTAAGAGTGATTTGATGAGGTTTTCGTCATTCATAGGGAGAGCGGACACTCTTGACCGTATCTTGTCAAGCAGGTGGACGTGAGTGTTCATCATCCATATGGCTTGTCCACGGTGCATATTCGTCCGGAATAGGCGCCTCGAATTCCATCCTTTCGCCCGTCCGGGGGTGGGCGATCACCAACTGCCAAGCGTGCAGCATTAGCCTGCCCGGTTGCACTGGCTGACGTGCAGGTTTGGCGTAGATGGGATCACCTAAGATGGGGGTGCCGATATGAACCATGTGCACCCTGATCTGATGAGTGCGGCCCGTGTGCAGATCACATAGGATCAGGCTGGTGCCGTCGTCTGCCGTGTAAAGCACTTCGTAGTCGGTCATGGCCGACTTGCCGCTGCCTGGATTGACCACCGCCATCTTGAGCCGATTGACGGGATGACGGCCGATATTCGTAAAAATCTTCCCTTCAGGTTGGTTAGGTCTGCTCTGCACCACGGTGAGATAGCGCTTTTCATTCGTGCGCGAGGCAAATTGTTCACAGAGTGATTGGTGCGCGGCGTCGTTCTTGGCTGCGATCAGGCAGCCGGACGTGTCTTTGTCGAGTCGGTGAACAATTCCCGGCCTTTCCACGCCACCGATGCCGGCGAGTTCTCCCTTGCAGTGGAAAAGCAGCGCGTTCACCAGGGTGCCATCAGCATTTCCTGCCGCTGGATGCACGACCATGCCGTGCGCCTTGTTGACGACGATGATGTCGGCGTCTTCATAGAGCACTTCGAGGGGGATGTCCTGCGGTTGTGCTTCGGAAGTTTCCGGCTCCGGGATGACGACTTGAATCTCATCGCCGCTTGAGACGCTTTGCTTTGCCTTTGCCTGATTTCCGTTGAGTAAAATGTCTCCCGACTTCAGTAGGCTCTGGATGCGTGAGCGCGAAAGCTCGGGTAGTCGACCGACCAGAAACTGGTCAATCCGCTGTGCCTGCATACAGTCCACCTCAATCTTCACGGGGCGATCATGGAGGGCGAGTTCTTGGTTTGCAATTTCGGATTAGGAAATTACTCTATGGGCGTGAGTCATTTCACAATTCTGCAGAAAAGAGCTATATTCTCCGTGGTGGCCGCCATTGGAGTGCATGGCCTCGTTCTTGCATCATGGGTGTCAGTCATCGCCATGGATCTGCAGGTGTTTGAGCCTCCGGAAATGGAGAAAGAACCCAAACCTGAGCCTGATGTGGTCGTGGTGCTGAAGCCGATGATTTCCAAGCCGCCGCCACCGCCTGTTCCATTGCCAGAAAAACCGGAGCAGCCAGTCAAGCCGGTGACACCTGAGCCGCCGAAGCCGCCCAAACCACCAGATCCGGTGGCTGAAAAACCTCCCGCTCTTCAGCCGCCACCACCGCCAGTTGCTGTGGTGCAACCACCGCCAGTCGAGCGTAAGACCCTGCCAGAGCAAAAAAACCGGTTTGCCCGCACATCAGCTGAGCAGGAGGCCAAGCCCGATGCTCCGACTGATCTTCTCGGTGAGCGTGACACGCGTGCAGCATCCGAGAGTGCCCCGATTGCAGGATCAGACCCCAACAAACCATCCCAAGATGGAAAAGCACCACTGCATCCCGGGCATGTGGAAACGGTGAATAAGGATCACGTCGACGGCTCCGTGGGCATGGATAAAACAGGTGCCGATACCGAAACCCCACAGGAGGCAACGGCACGCAAGGACAACACGCTCGTTGATGATGCTCCAAAAGTTGAATCTCCAAAACCGGACACCGAAGATTCTGCCAGACCCAAAGACAAACACATGAAGGTGGGTAAGGCACTGCCTGCCTCGGACGACGGATCGGGAAAAAAACAAATCGATGACAAACCGAAGGCTGAGGAAGCACCGAAGGAAAAACCGAACCAAGGAGCCAAGCGCGACGGGAAAGGGGAGGCCGTTGACCAGGACCTCAAAAAGGATGGATTCAGCGGGTTCTCACGGAAGACCAAGGTGACCGGATCTATTTCCCGCCGCGGAAAAAGCGCGCTGAATGTGAAAAACTCTCCCCTTGGACGATACCAGGCACTCATCAGCAAGTCGGTGGAACTGCAGTGGCGAAGAAATTGCGAACAGCATCGCGACCACATTGTGCCCGGTGTGATGTCGATCCGATTTTATGTCGATAAGAACGGCAATGTCTCAGGGATTAAATTCCAGGAAGTCATCGAGGGGAGCTACATCACGCGTGGATTCACCCAGCGTGCAATCCGGCAGGCAAAGATACCGAAGATGCCCAAGGCGGTGCTCAAGGAGCTCGATGGCGATCCGCTGGAGCTGATCTATAACTTTTATTTTTAATCGCTGGAAAATTATTCCCTCCGCGTGCATGGCTCCGCACGCACAATCTATTATGACAACGATCCCTTATATCCTTGCCGCAGACGACACCCCCGCCTGGGAGGTGGTGTGGAATTTTTTCAGCCAGGGCGGCTGGTTCAT
>JARFPV010000242.1 GCA_029288115.1 Akkermansiaceae bacterium
GGGCTCTGGCATTTAGGGCGTGGGCCAAGATACCCTTCGAGCCAAAGCGAGCAAGGGTTTGCGTGCACACGCCAGTGCGTGCATCACGCACGTTCTAGTAACAAGCTTCCGGAGGAGGAAGCTTGCAAGATAGCTCAGCCTGAGCGGGCGAAGGCAATCCCGCCGTTTCACTCGCTGCCATATATTCCGCTTTGGATATCCTCCACAAAAGAACCACTTGGAATGGGCGGGAGGTCATCTGTAGGTCGTGCGTAGAGATAAATGTTTGCTTTGATGGAGGCACCGTTAGCCATATTCACGTCGACTACATGCCGTTCATATTCGTGTGGCATCGGGCTGTCGGGGCTACATGCTTCGTATTCATCCACTGGTTGAAAAATAGCGGGTGATGACAGTAGGTAAATCTCCCCATGGACAAGATCTGACGGATCATCTGACTCGACGACGGCAGGGTAGACCAGAGAACCATCGGGTCGGCTTACGCGGAACATTTTCCCTTGGAACGTGCCGTCGCCCAACTTGGGTTCGTTCATCGACAGGGTATTGGCGATTGTGTTATCGAAGTGGCTCATCAGGGTGCCATAGACGAAGACGGCCAGCGTATTCGAGGTGGAGTTGTGATTTGAGGGCATCTCTCTTATGAAAACATGGGATGCATATGCTAGTCACCCTCCGCCGGCTGCATCAATACAAATGGCGACACCACAAGTGCGGTGAAATCCTGCGGGTTTTCCTGCCACCACTTTGCATGAAGCTCATCGGGTTTGACCAGGTCGCCTGACTTCAACCAGGCTTCGATTTTTTCCTTCATGTCGTCGGCGAAGGCCTTTCCCACCTCGGTAATCGACAGGGTGGGGTCGACGTATATCAGCGCGCCTGATTCGAAATGTGGTTTCAGATAAGCCCAATCGACAACGCCGGTGTATTTCTCGAGTTTTTCTTCCGAGGACATATTGTCCTCGCCGATAATGCCATAGGGCATTTCCTCGGGTGGTTGAGAGTTTTCGGAAGTCATTGCGTTGTGGCAAAACTGCTACAATTACGTACTCAGAGTCAACGATTGTTATTTGATAATGACAGGCCATGAGAATTGCAATCGTGACGGATACTTACCGCCCAGATGTCAATGGCGTTGCTATGACCTTGGGGCGTTTGGTTGATGGGCTGCGTGCTGCAGGCAATTTAGTTTATGTCATTCATACGGGGAAAAAATCAGGCACGGGGGAAAGTGTGATGAAATCGGTACCCTTGCCTGGTTACACTGAGGTGCGAATCGGGCTGCCGGGGAAGTCCAAGCTTACTAGCAAGTGGACTAAAAAACGTCCAGATGTGATCTATGTAGCGACTGAGAGCCCGCTTGGTTACTCTGCGATTAAGGCGGCACAAAAACTCGGTATTCCTGTGGCGGCGGGATTTCACACGAATTTCCATCATTATATGCAGAATTACCGCATGGGGAAAATCGAGCAGGGAGCGATGAACTATTTGCGCCGAGTTCATGTTCTTTCCGATTGCACGATCGTGCCGACCGAGGGCGTGCGTCAGATGTTGCTGGAGGATGGTTTCACCAATATCAAAGTTGTTGGGCGTGGGGTAGATACCCTGTTGTTTTCACCTCAGAAACGCTGCGCCAAACTCAGGGCATCATGGGGTGCTCGTGCCACGACCCCTGTGGCAATGATCGTAGGTCGTGTGGCTCCGGAAAAAAACCTGCCCTTTGCCATGCAGGTTTTTGAGCAGATGCAGAATGAGGTTCCGGGCTTGGTATGTATCGTAGTGGGCGACGGCCCTCAGCGTGCTGTGCTGGAGCAAAAGCACAGTTCAGTCCAATTTGCCGGAGCTCAGTCGGGTGAAGACCTTGCGAAGTATTACGCCTCAGCGGATATCGTGATTTTTCCCAGTGAAACCGAGACGTTTGGAAATGTCTTGCTAGAAGGTATGGCGAGTGGAGCTGTTGTCATTGCTTATGATTATGCAGCGGCGGGTCAGCATGTTATTAGCGGTAAGAATGGTTTGCTGGCTAAGAAAGGGGACGAAAGTGAATTCACCCGCCAAGCGATTCGTTCCCTCCGGCTCTGCGAGCATGGTGAAATGCGGAGACGTGCCCGGGAATCTGCAGAGAAGATTGGGTGGGGAGCAGTTACAGAGAGATTTGAAGGCCATCTGCGTGAACTTCTGGAGGCGAGTGGAAAAACTCGAGGGCAGACGACACGTCGTAAACGAATCCAGATCCGGACACTCATTTTATCGGATATTCATTTGGGAACAGATGACAGCAAGGCGCGGGAAGTGATTGATGTGCTCAAACGGGTGCGCTGTCAGCGGATCATTCTCAATGGTGACATTATTGATGTTTGGGCTCTGAAGCGTGGCAAGAAGTGGCGCAATATTCATACGCGTGTCATCCGGACCTTGCTCAAGAAGATGGAGAAGGAGCAAACCGAGATCATTTATCTACGTGGAAATCATGATGACTTCATGACTCGTTTTCTGCCTATCACACTCGATAAATTACGTTGTGCTAAGGAGTATATCCTCACGAGTGCAAAGGGGGAGAAGTATCTTGTTCTGCACGGTGATGGCTTTGATAGTGTATCAACTGGGCACCGCTGGATAGCTGTGGTTGGTTCGATCGGATATGATGCCTTACTCAAGGTGAACCGCATCTACAACCGCTACCGTAAGCTGCGGGGCAAGGAGCATTATTCGGTCAGCAAGGCAATCAAGGGTAAGGTGAAATCAGCGGTTAGCTTTATTAGCCAGTACGAGGATAAACTTGTCGAACTCGCCAACAAACGGGAATGTTCAGGGATTATTTGCGGGCATATTCATACGCCATGCGACGAAATTAAGGGAGGTGTGCACTATCTCAACAGTGGCGATTGGGTAGAGACGATGAGCTGTATTGTCGAGGACATGGAGGGGAATTTCTCCATATTATACTACGAGGATGTCGTGGAGATGACGTTGCCGGATCCCGTAGACAGGAAATCGACATCCACATACAACGGGATTACGACATCCGGTCGGGACCAATCCGGAACCGCTGACCACGCAGTTTTGAATTACTGAGTTTTTTGGTGATTTTTTCTGCCCAGCCTTTTTCCACATCCACAAGCGAGTGTCGGGGGAAGAGCTGGATCTGACCGACGCTGCCGTCGGGTGCTCCGCCCTCACGGTAAAACATGCCTAGGATGTCTCCCGCACGGATCCCTTGGGATGTTCCGAGACTCAGGAAAAGAGTTTCTGCGTTTGGATTTTTCTCGCGCGGTTTGCGGTCGCCTTTCTTGCCGCGTGGGCCGTCGCCACGATCGTTGCGAGGCTTTTTTCGGTCCCGTGGTTTGTAGTTGGGGTCATCCTCGGCGATCTTTTCTCCCTCGCGCCCGACTGCGTCGCGGAGGAGCTCGAAGAGGGAAGATGCAATATCAGTGGCAGTGTGCCCATCGTCCAACAATCGATCGATGTAATGCCGGTAGCTGCGCGTGTATTCCTTTTCCAGCTGGCTCTTGACGAGGTCGAATAACTGGTCCGCGCGCTTGCCCTCCACTTCTTCCTGGCTCGGGATTTTTGCCCGTTCGATTTTTTGACTCGTGTATTTCTCGATGTTTTGCAGGCGATAAATATCACGCCCGAATACAAAGCTTACGGCCTTTCCCTCACGCCCGGCGCGTCCAGTTCTGCCGATGCGGTGAACGTAGTCCTCGGGGTCTTGTGGGATGTCGTAATTGAACACGGCATCCACGTCGTCGATGTCCAGTCCTCGGGCAGCCACGTCTGTTGCCACAAGGATATCAAACTTACCATCGCGGAATTTGCGTGTGGTGCGCTCACGCTGCTGCTGGGTGATGTCGCCGTGCAGCTTGTCAGCGGCATATCCTCGCGCCATCAGTGCCTCGGTGCATTCATCCACGCTGCGTTTGGTGTTACAGAACACCACTGAGAGGCGTGGGTTGTCGGTATCGATAATACGTGTGAGCACCTCGACCTTTGATCGGTTACGCACCTCGTAGTATGTCTGGCTGACGGTGGAGACGGTCTTGGTCTGACTCTTGATCGATATCTCCTCAGGGTCGTTACCGAATTTTTGAATCAGCTTCTGCACCTGCTTATTCATGGTGGCGGAGAAGAAAAGAGTTTGGTGTTCCTTGTGCAGAGCACCGAGCAAATCCTCCATGTCCTCACGAAATCCCATATCGAGCATGCGGTCGGCTTCGTCGAGGATGGCGAGTTTGATGGTGGCAGGCTTGAGGGTTTTGCGTCGCAAGTGGTCCAAAAGACGTCCGGGTGTTCCCACCACGATATGCGCGCCGCGTTTGAGCTGGGTGATCTGGCGTTCGATCGATGCTCCTCCATAAACCGGAACGGCACGTAGGCCTTGGATGTGTTTTCCAAGTCGATTCACTTCCTCGCACACTTGGACACAGAGTTCACGGGTGGGGGAGAGGATCAGCACCTGAGCCACGGGGTTGTCAGAATCGACCATCTGCAGGGCGGGCAGCGTGAAAGCCGCGGTTTTTCCAGAGCCTGTTTCGGACAGCCCGACGATGTCCTTTCCTTCGAGGACCGTGGGGATGGCGAGTGCCTGGATCGGAGAGGGACTTTCATATCCGAGGTCGCGGATAGCCTGCTGGAGTTCATCGCAGAGGCCTAGTTGGGAAAAGGGGACGTCGGTCATGGCTGTGGTGGTGGACGGCGAGCCATAGGGCTGCATGACGTTGCTGGCAACTTAAAAAGCGAGCCAACGTCAGTAAATAAGGCGCTTGGGTAGAATGTCAGGGATTCCTTGAAGCAGGTGTTGACGCGATGCCATCTGGAGGCATAATCCACGCCCCGCGAGGCGAGCTGCTGAGCGGATAATCACTAATCGAATAAGATCATGGCAAACTATGCAATTAACGGATTTGGACGTATCGGACGCAGCGTGCTGCGTGCACTCATCAATAATGGCGAGCTTGAAAAAGTCATCGCTATTAACGACCTGACCGACAACAAGACACTCGCACACCTTCTCAAGTATGACTCCACTCAAGGTAAACTCGATGCCGAAGTCAGCTTTGATGATGAGTCCCTCGTGGTCAACGGACACAAGATCAAGGCGACCGCCGAGCGCGACCCAGCAGCCCTGCCATGGGCTGAGTTGAATGTAGACGTGGTTCTCGAGTCCACCGGTTTCTTCTGCTCACGTGAAGGTGCCTCAAAGCACATCGAAGCAGGTGCGAAGAAGGTGCTCATTTCCGCTCCCGCATCCGATCCTGACCTGACAATGTGTCTCGGCATCAATGCGGATGAATACGATGGCGACAAGCACCACATCGTTTCCAACGCTTCCTGCACCACCAACTGCCTTGCGCCACTGGTGAAAGTGCTCAACGACAACTGGGGTATTGAAAAAGGCTTCATGTCGACGATCCACAGCTACACAGGTGACCAGAACCTGCTGGACGCACCACACAGCGACCTTCGTCGTTCCCGTTCTGCAGCAGTGAACATCGTGCCATCCTCCACGGGAGCTGCCCGCGCCATCGGCGAGGTCATCCCTGAAATGAAGGGCAAGCTCAATGGTGGTGCCTTCCGCGTGCCCACCCCAACAGGCTCGCTCACTGACTTTACTGCCATTCTCAAGTCCGATGTGACCGTCGAGGAAGTCAATGCCGCATTCAAGGCCGCCGCTGAGGGCCCAATGAAGGGTGTGCTCGAGTACACCGAGGATCCGATTGTTCTCCAGGACATCGTTGGTAATCCTCACAGCTCAATCCTCGATGCCGACACCACCATGGTGCTGGAAGGAAACTTCGTCAAAGTCTGCTCCTGGTATGACAACGAGTGGGGCTACTCCTGCCGCGCTGCAGATGGTCTCGCCATGCTCGGTGAGTCTCTCTAATCGAATATTCAACGACCAGGGCGGGGGAGGAGCATTCTTTCCCCGCCCTTTTATCTCCCAACATAGCATTCAATCCATCATGGCTAAGCTCAGTATCCGCGATCTCGACGTTCAGGGGAAAGCCGTCCTCATGCGTGTGGACTTCAACGTCCCCCTCAATGACGCAGGAGAAATTACCGATGACACTCGCATCCGGGCCGCCCTGCCAAGCATCCAGTTACTCCTCGAAGGTGGAGCTAAACTGACCCTGTGTTCACACCTCGGACGCCCCAAGGGTGAGCCGGACCCTAAATTCTCACTTCGTCCCGCCGCCACCCGACTCGGTGAGCTGCTTGGAAAAGACGTGGGCTTTGCAGAAAGCTGTGTCGGTGATGAGGCCGAGGCTTCACGCGCTGCGCTTGAGGTTGGTGAAGTTCTTTTGTTAGAAAACACCCGCTTCCATGCTGAGGAAAAGGCAAACGACTCTGTCTTTGCTCGTATTCTTGCTGGTGGCGCTGAAATCTTTGTCAACGATGCCTTCGGGACTGCCCACCGTGCGCACGCCTCCACCGAGGGAGTGACGCACCACGTTTCCCAAAGTGCCATGGGTTTACTCATCGAGCGCGAGCTTGAATTCCTCGAAGGGAAACTCCAAGATCCCGGTAAACCATTTGTCGCCATCATGGGTGGTGCCAAGGTTTCTGATAAGATCCAGGTCATCAAAGCGATGATGGGCAAGGCGGACACCTTTATCATTGGTGGTGCCATGGCATATACCTTCCGCAAGGCGCAGGGTTATAAAATTGGCAAGTCACTGGTGGAAGATGAATTTCTTGGTCTGGCCACGGAGATTCTCGAGGAGGCCAAGCAAAAGGGTATCCAATTCCATCTGCCAGCAGACACCCGTATCACCCAGGAGTTCTCTCCTGATGCTGAGACGAAGGTGACCGCCGCATATGAAAACGGCGGTGAAATACCTGACGACTGGGAAGGTATCGACATCGGCGATCAAGCGATTGAGGACTTCGCAGAAGTAGTTGCTGGAGCCAAGACCGTGCTCTGGAACGGGCCAATGGGAGTATTTGAAATGGATAACTTCGCTGCCGGAACCAAGGCTCTCACCAAGGCCGTGGCTGAATCTTCAGCACTCACCATCGTGGGCGGAGGAGACTCCGTAACCGCTGTGAAGAAATTCGGCAATTCGGACGATTTCGACTTCATCTCCAC
>JARFPV010000261.1 GCA_029288115.1 Akkermansiaceae bacterium
CCGGTAAGCTCGGGGAACATCGGAAGAGAGACAAATTCATCAGCACACGCCTCAGAGACAGGAAAGCTCCCCCTTCTCAAACCAAGTTCCCCGTAAGCCTCCTGAAGATGAACTGGAATCGGGTAGTGAATCGCACACCCGACCCCCTCACTCCGGAGATAAGTCATGAACCCCTCACGATCAGGAACCCGAACGGCGTAGACATGGAAGACGTGGCGCCGCTGGCCCCCCGTGGCAGGAAGAGCCAGTCCTTCGACATGATCCAGGGCCACTCCGTAGTAGGCCGCATGCTTGGCGCGGAGGCGGCATGCCTCTTCAAGGTGCCGCAATTTAATCTCCAAGACCACGGCCTGAATTCCATCCATACGGGAATTCAATCCGATCACCTTGTGATTGAACTTTTCAGTTTGCCCATGGTTCCTGAGCATCTTGACGCGCTCAGCCAAAATGGGGCTATTTGTTGTGATCCCACCACCCTCTCCAAAGGCTCCTAGATTCTTCCCGGGGTAGAAACTAAAGCACCCCGCAACACCCAAGGAGCCCGCACGACACCCCTGATACTCTGCTCCGTGAGCTTGGGCCGCATCCTCCACAACGGGAATCCCGTACCTCTCAGCGATCTCCAAAATCGCTCTCATATCCGCCATTTGCCCGAAGAGGTGCACCGGGATAATTGCCTTGGTCCGCGAAGAAATCGCTGCCTCTAGCTTTAGCGGATCCATGGTGTAGGTAGTTTCGTCAATATCGACGAAAACCGGCGTCGCACCAGCGTGAGAGATCGCCTCAACCGTAGCCACAAAGGTCATCGGAACCGTGACCACTTCATCACCCGGAGCCACCCCCAAGGCGAGAAGAGAAAGTAATAGAGCATCGGTGCCACTACCAACTCCAAGAAAATGCTCAACCTGGCAGAAAGAGGAAAAAGCGGACTCGAATGACTCCACGAAAGGACCTCCTGAAAAGGCCCCTTCCTCAATCACTCTCTCAATGGCAACTCGCAACTCCTCACGAAGAGGTGCATGATGAACCTTGAGGTCTAAATAAGGAACTTCCATTCCACAGACACCGTCAATCAGACAAGCTTCCTGACTACTTGGGCAGGGTTGCCAACAACAACTGTGTTGGGGGGGACGTCCTTTGTTACCACACTTCCCGCCCCAATCAGGGCTCCGGCACCAATGGTGACACCGCCAAGAATCGTGGAACCTGAACCAATCGAAGCCCCCTCCATAACCAAGGTTTTGAGGCAGCTCCAGTCCTCATCCGTCTTTGGCACACCTTCGTCGGTTGTTGCCCGCGGCATCCGGTCATTGATAAAGGTTACCCCGTGACCCACGAACACATTCGACTCGATCGTAACCCCTTCACAAACGAAAGTATGACTGGAAATCTTGCAACGAGCACCAATGCTTGCACCCTTTTGAATCTCGACGAAGGTCCCGATTTTACTCTCATCACCAACGACGCAACCGTAAAGGTTGACGAACGGGAACACTTGCACGTCTCGCCCGAGAGTCACATCGGGAGCAACCCTCATACAACCATCTGAAAGGGAATCCATCCTCCTTACTCCGAACCCACTACCTTCAGACCACCTCCCTCGAAGGGCGAAACCACACCTGGAGCAGCGGCGAACTGTACTGGGGCTCCCCCCGAAGCGAGCGACTCGGAGCACGCCTCAAGAATACGGACCAGCTCGGCTCCCTGGCGCCCGCAACTCACCGGCTTTTCACCGGTCTCAACACAATGCAGAAAATGCTTACAAAGCACCTGCAACGGCTCTTCCTGCTGAATATACGGAATATAGCAATCGCCGTAGTGGTAGGAGTAGTGGAACTCTCCAAAGGTATCGTAGTGCGGTGGCCGCTCCACCCGAACATCATAAACCCGAATCTTCTCCCGCGGCTCAAGATCATCATAGACGACCATCCTCCGACTCCCAACTATGGTCATTTGCCGGACTTTGCGGGGCTCCAGCCAACTGCTTTGGATTGAAGCGAACCGATGCGTTCCAAAAGACAGGGACATATTTGTAATGTCTTCGATACCCGGAGTAATGTGAGCGTTGCCTTGGCAATTGACGACATCGGGTGTCTCGCCAAGCAAGTGAAGGATGATCGATATGTCATGCGGTGCGAGATCCCACGCCACATTAATGTCTTTTTGAAACAGGCCAAGGTTGAGGCGCTGGGAGTTGATATAGAGCACCTCCCCTATATCCCCCATCTCAATGATCTCCTTTATCCTGTGAATCGGCTCAGAATAAAGAAATGTATTACCAACCATGAGAGTAAGGCCCCGAGCCTCGGCCAGAGATATCAATTCATCGCATTCCGCCGTCGAGGATGCCATAGGCTTTTCCACGAGGGTATGCTTGCCCGCCATCAGAGCGGCCTTGGCCAACGAATGGTGGGTCTTCACCGGAGTAGCCACAACCACCGCATCGAGATCCGCTTCGGCCAACATCTTGTCGAAATCGGTGTATGGAATGGCGTCAGAATAGAGATTTGCAACATGCTCCAACCTCTCCTTCGTCAAATCACAAATAGCCGCCACACGAGCACCCGTCAGGCGATCAAAGTTGCGTATCAAATTTGGGCCCCAGTACCCGCAGCCCACAACGCCCACTGAGATATTCTCACTCATTTTTCCTGTATTTTGTGGGATTCCGACGCTTCAGCAGTGAGCTTTTCTGGCATCTTGATCATTCTCCTCGCCCACTGGCCCCCTGTCGAAACGACGCGGCGGGACGATGTCAGACAATTGCTTGAGAATTGCTAACGGAGTAGAAACCAAAACAAAGAGGTCCAAGGTGAAGGAACGCTGCCTGACATAATAGAGGTCCATCGCAACCATTTCCGAAAATCGGGTCTTGTTTTTTCCCTCCACCTGCCAATAGCCGGTGAGGCCAGGATGAACCGCCAGCCGCTTTCGCTCGTCGGGCCGGTACAAGGCATACTCCTCTGGCAAGCATGGGCGAGGGCCCACCAAACTCATCTCCCCACGAAGGACGTTGAGCAGTTGGGGCAACTCGTCGAGCCCACTGGTTCGGATGATTCGCCCACCGGTAATGAGCCGAGAATCACCAAGCTCATCAACCTTGACCATCTCACCAAAACTTCTCAACAACTAACCAACATAATCCGTATGAACTTTCGTGAATGCTAATTCCCTCATACTGCAAAACATATAAAAA
>JARFPV010000267.1 GCA_029288115.1 Akkermansiaceae bacterium
CTGCTGAAGTAGGCCATAGGCATAAGCTACCACTGGCAGATGGTATCATCTATACAACAGCTAAGCATCACGCTGCCGAGTTGCTAACACAAGATGCGGACATGGAAGGTTTGCCTGGTGTAACCTACATCAGGCATCCCCAAAGAAAGTGATCGAACAAGCCGGAGCACACACCACCTTGCTTGCCGACGTCGGCTAGGGGTATGTGTCCCCCGCGTTCCGCTACAATATACGACAAAATTGTAATAGCTGATCGGCGTATTTGCTGACTATACGTTTCGCTATGAGCCACGAATTAATAGAAAACACGACAGAAATCCCTCAGGCAGAAAGAACTTGGGCGATGCTGGCCCATCTATCGTCCTTTTTGGGGTGGATAGGTATTCCATTTGCCAATCTAATTGCTCCCTTTGTCATGTGGCAGATGAAGAAAGAAGAAATGCCGTTTGGGTCATCTCAAGCCAAGGAGTGCCTGAATTTTCAGATTTCGATGACTCTCTACGCCATCATCTCAGGTATCCTGTGCCTGATCCTCATTGGTTTTGTAATGCTCCTTGCGCTGTTTGTATTTGATATCATCATTACCATCATCGCTGCCATCAAAGCGAATGAAGGCAATGCCTATCGATACCCACTCACGATTCGGTTTATCAGTTAAAACGCTACACCTTGGCGGTCTTAAACTCCTGATAGGCTTCCAGCGCCCGATCACGTCCTTCATTCAGGTCAATCATGCGTTCGGGATAGGTTTCCCCGAGTTTGATGCCGTAGTGCTCTAGCTCGGCGGGCGTCAGCTTCCACGGCTCGTGAATCGCACCCCCGGGGATACCGGCGAGTTCGGGGATGTATTTCATGACGTAGTCGGCATTTATATCGAACCGCTCGGCTTGTCTGAGAGGATTAAACACACGGAAGTAAGGGGCGGCATCAGCGCCGCATCCGGCGACCCATTGCCAGCCCATCGTATTGTTGGGCAGATCGGCATCGACGAGTGTGTCCCAGAACCAGTCGGCTCCGCTTTGCCAGTCTTGGAGGAGATGTTTGACCAGAAACGAACCGACCACCATACGGGCGCGGTTGTGCATCCAGCCAGTTTGCCAGAGCTGCCGCATGGCGGCATCGATCACAGGAAACCCCGTCTGGCCTCTGCGCCAGCGTTCGATTTTCTCCTCATCAAGCGACCATGGGAACTGCTCATACTCAGGACGCAGCGCTCGATTCACCGAGTGCGGGAAGTGATAGATCAGATGGTGAGCGAAGTCCCGCCAGTAGAGCTGCCGCACGTAGCCGTTCATCACCTTGTCCCCCATCCCAGCAAGCTTGTGGTAAATTTCCCGCACCCCGATTTGTCCAAAATGCAGGTAGGGGGAGAGTCGAGACGTGCCTTCGATGCTCAGCATGTCGCGGTCGTTGCCGTAATCAGACACGGGATCTTTCGCATCCCGAACGAGCTGATTCATCCCCGCCTTTCGCGTGGGTGTCCATGTCTCGTATAAACCGGCATCCCAGCTTGTTCCAGGCAACAGGGCGTGATCATTCACATTCAAGCCTATTGACTTCATAAACTTCGTGTTGGAAAGATCCGCATCACGTGGTTTGTCCACCTCGATGTTACGACAGAGTTTCCAATAGGGAGTAATAACCTGATAGGGCTTGCCGGAGTTGTTTTTAATCGCGGGGGGTTCGTTGAGTACGCCAGCATTGAAACTGTGGACTTCGATACCGTCGGATTGCAGTTGTTTTTTGATTGAGCGGTCCAATTTGACCGCAGCCGGCTGATATCGGCGATTCCAGAAGACGGAATCGATTTCATATTCACCGACGAGCCTCGACAGGATACTCAGCACAGACTCACCTTGGGTTAAATGCAGAGTCCCTCCATGCTCAGTAAGCTGCCATGCCAGATCCTCAAGCGCGTGATGCAGCCACCACCTCGACGCCTCACCTTCAGATAGTTGGGGCGACTGCTTCAGCCCATGGATATAAACAGGCAGAATCTCAGCACCTGACTCAACCGCGGCAGTGAGAGCCGGGTTATCTGTTAATCTGAGATCACGGCGGAACCAGACAAGTGCGCGCTTCATAAGAACCCACTATGGAGCGAATTTCACGGGAAGCAAATGGATGGATGGGAAAAACTATCCATCACTCGGTCGTGCGACCACGTGCAGGTTGGTGATGCCTTTTTGCGAAAACTCCTCCCAGAAGCGCTTCATCAATGGCTCAGCAAGCTTTTTACGCTCCTCTTCAGGCATGCTGTTGATTTTTTCCACGCCGTGACGTTTCCCCAGTTCTCGCTCGGCAAGACGGGCGGTCAATTCTTCCCAAAAAACCTCGTTGCGCATTTCATCATAGCACTGGGCGTGGAATGAGCCGTCCTCACGATCTTTCCTAAGCCGAAGCCTCTGCCGCTCAGGGTCCATTTCCACACGCTGCCCCTGACCGTTGTGCTGCAGACGAGACAGAATCTTCTCGAGCATATCGTCAAATCGTGCCACGCCTTCATCAGCGCCAGGTTTGTGGTTCCAATACGTCGCCCAGCACGCCAGTGTCAGCATTTCCGACAGGGTGAGCAGCTCGTCATCAGTAAAGCGCATGTGCATGGGCGCAAGAAATAGGAGAGAAGAATCAAGATTCAAGACTTTTGCATGCACCGCGGCTATGTATCATTTGCCTCATGCAATGTCCCTACTGTCAGGCCGTGCTCTCGGAAACTACCGAGGAGTGCCCGTCGTGCCAGCTGTCACTGACTAGTGCGAAGGCCCTGCTGGGACCAGCACCAAGGCTATATAAAGGACTCAACGACACCATCGGATTACTCGACAACTCCGGGACCAAGAAAATCCAGACAGCGCTTGCCAACCTGACTCGTAAGTTCCCTCAGGTCGACATGCATGCAGTCACCCGCAAATTCGACCCTCAGTTTCCGCTCAGCACTCACCTCTTTTGGCTATTTAACCAAGGAGATCTCAGTGCCGATGACCGCAAGGGCGGAAAAAACCGCACCATTCTCCTGTCGCTCGATCCCGAACAAGGCCGGATCGGCCTGATGGTCGGATACGGGCTAGAACCATTTTTACCGCGGAAAGCGCTCGACCATGTGCTCGAAAAAGCGCAACCCTCTCTGGACGCAAGCAACTTCACCAAGGCCATACTGGTTGTTATCGAATCTCTCGATGACCTCATGTCAGGTGTTTGTGAAGGCTTTGAGGAAACCCTCGGTGTGTCCATACAACAACAATCATCTAACAAGAAATACTAACAACATAACAAACTCATGGAAAAATACGAAATTTACCGCCTTATTCACTTCACCGGCATCTTTGTGCTGATGTTCGCATTCGGATCCCTCTTCACCGGAGAAAAATCGACCAAAGGAGCTGCGATCGGTCATGGTATCGGCCTGGTGCTCATCCTGCTTGGCGGGTTCGGTATGCACTCATCTCCGCTTGGTGGCAGCGAATTCAAGCTTAAGGACACCTACAACATGATCTACGGAACCAAGTGGCCCCTATGGCTGATCCTGAAAATCGTAATCTGGGTTGCTCTCGGCGCCTGCATGGTACTCGCCAAACGCCGCGTCATCAAGGGCGCCGTTGCATGGGTCCTCATCATCGGACTGGCTCTCGGGAGTTACTTGCTTGCCTACAAAAAGCCAGCCATGGGCAACAAACCCAAGACAGAACAAAGCGAGTAATCTCGCACCCACTACGTTTCGCCATGAAACATGTCGAAACCATCACCCTGCCCTACGACCTCGGCGAGTTCACCGAGATCATCGACGTGCGCTCGCCCGGGGAATTCGCGGAAGACCACTTACTTGGCGCAGTAAATCTGCCGGTTCTCAACGATGAAGAACGCATCGAAGTAGGCACCATTTACAAAAAGAATCCATTCGAAGCCAGACGGCTCGGCGCCCAGCTCATTTCCAGTAATGCCGCGAGTCATCTCGCTGGGTATCTTGCCGATAAAGATAAGACCTACACCCCGCTGCTCTACTGCTGGCGCGGCGGCATGAGATCAAACTCGCTCGCTCACATCCTGCGTTCGATCGGCTGGCGTGCCCGGGTTCTCGAGGGTGGCTACAAGGCATTCCGCAAATTCAGCACTGAGGATCTTGAGTCGCGCCTATCCGACCCCGCACTCACGCTCACCGTGCTCGCGGGGCAAACGGGCGTTGCCAAAACCCGATTGCTGCACACGCTTCGTGACCAAGGAGCGCAGGTGATCGACTTGGAAGGACTCGCCAACCACAAGGGGTCGGTTCTCGGACTCGAACCCGACACCAGCCAACCGAGCCAGAAGCATTTTGAAACTCTTCTATGGCAAACCGTTAGTCAGCTTGATCCTACTCAACCTGTTTTTACCGAGGCTGAGAGCAACCGAATCGGTGCACTGCACTGTCCACCTGCACTGTGGAAAAAGCTCGGACAAAGCACCGTTATAGAAATCAAATTGCCACTACCTCAGCGCGCACAGTTCCTGCTCGATGACTATCCGTATTTCACCGCCGACCCTGAACACCTCAAAAGTCTGCTGGAAAAACTAACACGCTTGCGTGGTCGAGAGCAGATCGCCCAATGGCATGACCAGATTGATAGCGCAGACTGGACGGGCTTCGTGGAATCGATACTACGTGACCACTACGACCTTGTTTACCGACGCGCAGGTGATGAGAAGTCAAACTACCCCGCCCCGTCTGAGTCGGTGGAACTTGATGGGTTTTCTCCAACATCACTCGGAACAGCGGCCAGAAAACTAATACAACAAACAGGCGACTGATGCGGACAGAATGTCCGCACTCCCTAACCATGCATGACGCTCACAACCATCTTCAGCACATCCGGTTCGATGGCATTCGGGATCAAGTGATCACGGACATGCGCACCACAGGCGTGACTCGCTGCGTTGTGAACGGCACCTGCCCTGATGACTGGAAAAAAGTCGCCGACTTGGCACGCCGTCACCCCGACCTGATCATCCCCTCGTTCGGACTGCATCCATGGAAAAAGCCGACCACTGACTGGTTTGAGCAACTTGTCGGATACCTCGACACCACCCCCAATGCCTGCATCGGCGAGTGCGGACTCGACCGTTGGATGGAGGACTTCGATGTAGACTTGCAGGAAGATATTTTCCTCAAACATCTCAAACTCGCCACAGAACGTAACCTCCCTCTGTCGATTCACTGTTTGAAAGCCTGGGGACATCTTGTCGAAATCCTCGAATCGCACCCACTTCCAGAGCGCGGATTCCTACTCCACTCCTACGGAGGATCCAAAGAACTCGTCCCCCGACTCGCCAAGCTTGGTGCCTATTTCTCATTCTCAGGATATTTCCTTCATGAGAAAAAACACAAAGTTCGCGAAGCATTTGCTGTCGTACCAGCAGACCGGTTACTCATCGAAACCGATGCCCCGGATATGCTGCCTCCCAAAGAGGCAATCACGCATCCACTCCCTGAAAATCTTAACCATCCGGCCAATGTCGCAGCTATTCATCAAACTGCCTCCGCCTTCCTTGACGTGTCAGAAGTTGATGCCAATTGCATGGAGTTTTTCACACTTTGATGTTTTAAATGTCATCATTGGTGCTATTATTGATG
>JARFPV010000294.1 GCA_029288115.1 Akkermansiaceae bacterium
CAACCCATGAAACAACTCACCCAGGTGCTCGCCTCGTTGGCGGATCGGGAGCACTGTGTCTTTTCGACCACTGATCTTGCGGCGGCGGTTCCCGGCTGTGGCCAATTGGCGGTCCTGTTGTCGAGGGCGGTGAAATCGGGTCTGCTGAAAAGGGTGTGCCGGGGCGTCTATTGGTATCCTGTGCCGGACTATCCCCGGGAGCATTTGCTGTATCATGCGGCGGCACGTTTGAGGGCCGGGGAGTTTAATTATCTCAGTTTGGAAACCGTGCTGAGTGATGCCGGCGTGATTTCCCAGCTGCCGATCGATTGGATTACCCTGATGACATCCGGTCGGAGTCATGTGGTGAACTGCCGCGACTACGGACGGATCGAGTTTGTGCACACCACGCAACACCCGAATGCGATCGCGGATGAATTGGCTTGGGATGGTGAGAAGCATCTTTGGAGGGCTTCGGTGAAGCAGGCACTACGCGACATGCGGGTGACTCGCCGCCGGAGCCAGAACCTGATCGACGAGGAGATGCTTCATGAGTTTGTTTGACCAACTTGTCGATGAGGCGTTGCGCTCGCGTGGCGATCACGCGGTGTTGCGCCCGGTGGTGGAGAAGGAACTTTTGCATCACGACATCTTCCGCGAGATGAGTGCGGCGGGTTTGTTGGCGGGTTTGACCTTTGTCGGAGGCACCTGCTTGCGGGCATGCTATGGTTCGCCGCGCCTGAGTGAAGATCTGGATTTTACCGGCGGAGCTGATTTTTGCCGCGAGGATTTGGCGGAACTCGCCGATGTGCTGACCGATCGACTATCCACCCGCTACGAACTGCCGGTGCAGGTCAGCAATCCCAAACAAACGGGAGGGCGGGTTTCGGCCTGGAAACTGCGTATCGAGACGCGGCCGGCGCAACGTCATCTTCCGGCGCAGAGAATCCATTTGGATATCTGTGCACTGCCGAGTTACGACGTGCGCCCGATGACCCTGCGCAATCTCTACGAGGTGGATCTCGGAACCTCGGGGCTGATATTGAGGGCCGAGAGCCGGGAAGAGATCCTGGCCGACAAGGTGGTCGCCCTCGCCTTACGCGAGAATCGTCTGAAGAACCGCGACCTTTGGGACATCGCCTGGTTGACGCAGCGCGGCGTGGAATTGCCCGTCGATCTCGTTCCGAAGAAAGTCCGCGATCATGGACGCGATAACGACGAGTTCGCAAGCAGACTCAGCGATCGGGTGGAATACCTGGAAACCGAGCAGGCACGGACGGACTTTTTGAATGAAATGCGCCGGTTTCTTCCATCGGCGACGGTTGAGGAAACCCTACAAAAAGAGGAGTATTGGCAGTGGCTCCGAGGACTCGTGGCCGATCTGTCACTGCCCGTTAGATGAAAATGAATACCCGCGAAGACAAGTAAGCCGCCACCTGCTCGGAGGGGGAAAGGATATTGAAATCAGGCATGGGGAAAACCTATCCGAAAACGGAAAGGTGTCGAGAAAATTATGCCCACTAACTTCTTGGCGGTATGTCCATTGAGTGAATACTCGGACTCCGACGGTTTCAAATTATCGTTTGCTTTTCTCCTCCCCCGGGCGAATGTTCGAATGTTCATGTGGGAAAAAGGAAGGAAATAACAACCAAAATAATACACATGAAAAAGACTAAACTAATTACAATACTAGCCTCGGCTGCGTTCGCGCTCTCGGCCAATGCGGCAGTCATTGCCCCAGTCACAGCTAATACTCAAGCCCACAACCTATCCGGCGGCGGCGGCATCTCTTCCCTATTTGACGATAACCCCCAGGGTATAGGT
>JARFPV010000404.1 GCA_029288115.1 Akkermansiaceae bacterium
AGATGTGTATAAGAGACAGGAGACCCTCATCATACAATGAGATGAAGGACAAATACCGTCCGTCCCACGCCGATTATACTTACGATGCCAAATACGGAACTCGTGCGTGGCATGGGGGCGGCAGGGCATCGGCGCGCGAAACCATTGGTCGTGTCGCTGCCGCTGCCGTGGCTAAGAAAGTTCTCGCCGAACTATACCCCGGTTTGGAAATCCTCGCCTGGGTGCAGTCGGTGAAAGACATCGAGGCCAGTGTAGACCCCGCCACCGTGAGCTCAAAGGTCATCGAGTCCAACATCGTTCGCACCGCCGACCCGGATGCGGTCGAACCAATGACCGAACTGATCAAGAAAATGCGCTCCGAGGGGAATTCCGTTGGCGGCGTGGTCCAGTGTGTCGTCCGGCAATCACCCGTCGGGCTTGGCAGTCCTGTCTTTGGAAAACTCGAAGCCACTCTTGCCCATGCCATGCTCAGCCTGCCTGCAACCAAAGGGTTTGAGATTGGTTCCGGATTTGACGGCACTCAGCTCACCGGAGCGGAACACAACGACGCCTTTTACATGGAAAATGAAAAAGTCCGCACCAAGACCAACCGGTCTGGCGGTGTGCAGGGCGGTATTTCCAATGGCGAGAACATTGAGTTCAAAGTGGCGTTCAAACCGACCGCCACCATCATGACGGAGCAGCAAACAGTTAATACAGACCATCAGGACACCGAACTCAAAGGGCGTGGCAGACATGATCCTTGCGTGCTTCCACGCGCTGTCCCGATTGTAGAAGCAATGACCACACTTGCACTCCTCGATCACGCGCTACAGCACCGTGCCCAATGCGGCAGTTAATCTTTCATAGCGATGAGCTTACCCGACCTTGGAGCCACTGGAATCATCGCCGCGGTGATTCTTGCTCTTGCGGTGATCGGATTCCTCAAAGGCCTGATACGCACGGTTCTGGCAATGATTTGTCTCGGTATCGCAGGATATGCGGCTCTCTGGGGTAACGAACACGCGAGCGACCTCACGGCACCATGGATGGAAAATCCAGGGCCATGGATGCCTAAAATCATTGGTGTGGCTACCGGACTGGTGGTGTTTTTCATCTGTCGCTACCTGCTTCACTTCCTGATTGATCCGTTTGACCGATCCAAAACCGGGAAAAAAATCGGTTTTGGCCTCCCAGCCGCTGCGCTCAGCCTATGTGCCGGCCTCGCCATCCTTTGGTTGGGATTCACGGGCATTCGCTACGGTGGCTCGCTCTCAGAGCTCAGACATACCCGCCATCTTATTTTAAACCAAGGGAAAGAAGACTCTGCCGACTACTCAACGCCCTTACTTTTACGCGCAAAACAGGCTCTCGATGCAAGCAGCGCCGGACAATGGCAACGCAGAAGCGATTTTCTTGATGCCCCAATCAAGCTTCAGCTATGCAAGCTGATCATTCTCTATCATAACGGCACGACTCGCGAGAAAATGCTCAGAGACAGGCTCTTGATCCCACTGCTCAACAGCTCCGCTTTTCTCGAGCTGGCATATAACGGAGATGTCCAGCAATTTGCACAATCTGGTAAACCAAGAGAACTCTACCACGCTGAGCCCGTGGGTGCTTACCTCAAAAAAGGCGATCAGGTCAGCATGTTGATCTCCCTGCCGACGGGACACCTGGATTCATTTGTTCCCAACCCCGAATAGCGCGCATTTTGCCCTATCCTGCAAGAATCCGCGCAGCGATGTCCATGATACGCGATGCGAGATCCTAAAAATTTGCTATGATCCGCCCGTCGATAGATCCCCTCTGCAAATTTCCACCCGATGCAAGTCCTCGCGCTCACAATCATGCTCAGCCTTCTACTGGCAGCGATATTTGTCGTCTGTTTTGTGCACGAGCTAAGAAAGCCGCGTAGACGGGGCATTGAGCACCAGGCGCTCATGCCACTGGAGGAAGACAATTTCCCAGAAGAAAAACCATCTGATCACACACCATGAACACACCTAACAACACTGCTACTACCACGATTGTTTATGACGACAAAACGGTGCGTCATTTCATGATTGCCTCCATCATCTTCGGATTGGTGGGTATGCTCGTCGGCGTCATTGCCGCCTTCCAGCTGAACTTCTGGCAAATGAACGGCAAGTTTCTCGAATACATCACCTTTGGCTACTTCAAGAGCGAAGGGGTTAGCTTTTTGACCTTCGGTCGACTACGTCCGCTTCACACCAACGCTGCCATTTTCGCATTTGTAGGCAATATGATGTTCGCTGGTGTTTATTATTCGACACAGCGGTTATGCAAGTGCCGCACCGCGAGTGACCTGCTATCAAAAATCCACTTCTGGGGGTGGCAGCTCATTATCGTGGCAGCCGCCATCACCCTACCTGCCGGACTTACCCGCGGTAAGGAATACGCTGAACTGATCTGGCCAATCAATATCTGTATCGCTGTCATCTGGGTGGTGTTCGCCATTAACTTTTTCTGGACGCTTGCCAAACGCCGCGAACCCAACCTCTACGTGGCAATCTGGTTCTACATCGCTACTATCATTACTGTGGCGATGCTCTACATCGTTAACCACCTATCTCTGCCAACCAGCCTGACACACTCCTACCCAATCTTTGCAGGTGTGCAGGATGCTCTGGTGCAGTGGTGGTATGGGCACAACGCAGTCGCCTTCTTCCTGACCACTCCGATCCTCGGGATCATGTATTATTTCATGCCCAAGGCGGCGGAGCGTCCTGTGTATTCCTACCGGCTATCCATCATTCACTTCTGGGCACTCGTCTTCATCTACATCTGGGCTGGCCCGCACCACTTGCTCAACACTTCCCTGCCCCACTGGCTGCAAATGCTCGGGATGTATTTCTCCCTGATGCTCTGGGCACCGTCATGGGGCGGCATGCTCAACGGCCTACTCACCTTGCGTGGCGCCTGGGATAAACTGCGCACCGATCCGGTGATCAAATTCTTCGCAGCCGGTGTCACCTTCTACGGCATGGCTACTTTTGAAGGCCCACTGCTCTCTATCAAATCCGTCAACGCGTTGTCCCACTACACCGACTGGACCATCGGCCACGTGCACGCTGGAACTCTCGGATGGAATGGTTTCATGGCCGCCGGCATGTTCTACTGGCTGGCACCCAAGCTCTGGAAAAACTCCAAGGGCGAAGGTGGCAAGAGCGTTCTCTGGAGTGATAGCTGGGCGAATATGCACTTCTGGATCGGCACCGTGGGTATCCTGCTCTACGTGGCATCCATGTGGGCTGCCGGCATCATGGAAGGCCTGATGCTCAGTGCAACCAACGAAGGTGGAACCACGCTGAAATACCCCATTTTCTCGAACGTGACCGATGCCAAAGCATGGCTTGGAATCTTCCGTGGCATTGGCGGTGTGCTCTACCTCGCCGGCTTCGTCATGCTCACCATCAACATCTTCAAGACCGCTCGCATGGGTAAGGTTGTGGAAGCATCGGCTGAAGTTCCTGCCGAAGCACCAGCAGGCACCGATGACGCTCGTGGCTTTGGACTCATTTTCCGTAACGACCCCATCACCTACACCTTCTGGGTGATCATCTTCGTGATCCTCTGGATCTTCCTACCCAAAGGCATGGACATAGGCGCCCTGATCATTGCTCTGGGAATCAGTGCCCAGGCGATCTGGGTCTTCACACGAAAAAAAGACCGATGGGCAGAACTCTACGACTCCCTGGAAAAGAACTGGGTGCCGTTCACGATCCTCGTCTTCATTGCTGCCGCTCTGGGGGGTGCAGTGCAGATCATCCCCACCGTCATCGCCCAAAAGGGAGAGCACGTGGAGGAGCGTATCCAAAAACTCTATACCCCGCTCGAACTTGCAGGACGTGATCTCTACATCACCGAGGGTTGCTATAACTGCCACTCACAGATGATCCGGATGCATAAAGGCGATATCCTTCGCTACGGCGACTACTCACGCATCGGTGAGTCCATCTACAACCACCCGTTCCAGTGGGGATCCAAGCGGACCGGCCCGGATCTTGCCCGTGAAGGCGGCATCCGCTCAGACGGCTGGCATTACGCTCACATGGTCGATCCACGCAGCTTGTCCCAAGGCTCAATCATGCCCAGCTACCCCTGGATGCTGGATAAGAAAACCGATTTCAAAGCCCTGCCTGGAAAAATTGCCGCGCTTCGCAAACTTGGTGTTCCCTACGAGGCCATGGACCAGCATGAGATCGAACAGGGAGCCAAAGAACAGGCACGCAAAATCGCCAAGGGCTTAGTCGATTCCGAAGTCACCTTACCTGACGACATGCAGGACATGGACGATGAAGGCGAAATCGCAGCCGCTCTATCCGAGCGTCAAATCATCGCCATGATCGCCTATCTCCAGAAACTCGGAGCCTACGACGAGGTCAAAAAAGGCGACAACAAGGAAGCACCAGCCATCATGGATCCTGACAAAAAACACGGAGCCGCCGACGAATAATCCACTCCATTTTCAGAAACACCCAACCGATTAACCATTATGTTTAAGAATATTGTTCCCGACGACGGGGCTGCCCTGCAGGCGCTGGTCGCATTTATCATCACCTTTGCTGTCTTCTCAATGATCATGCTGAGGGCGTGGCATATGCGCCGTGAAGATTCCGATCACATGTCCAGCCTCCCCCTCGAAGACGATTCCGAAACCCATCACACATCCTAACACTTCCAACAACCATGAGCCAGGAAACCAAAAAACCATCCGTCAATGACGGCCCCGTTCTTCGCGAGCACGTTTTCGACGGCATTCAGGAGTATGACCAAAAGCTACCCAACTGGTGGCTGTTCAGCTTCTACATTATGATCGTCCTCTTTGTTTGCTACTGGGTCTTCTACTACAGCTTTGACGGGCTCAATACCCCACAAGAGGAAATCAAAGCGCAGATGACTGAGATCGAGCAGAAAAAGCAAAAGGACCTCGAAGCCATGCTGGAAAAACTTGATGATAAAGTGCTTATCGAATGGAGCCAAAACTCCTCCATCACCACTGAGGGTGAACAAATTTATACCGCCACATGCGTGGCATGCCACGCTCCCGACCTCAACGGCGGCGTGATCGGTCGCTCACTGATTGACAAACACTGGGAGTACGGTGGCAAGCCCATGGAAATATTCAACGTCGTGCTCAACGGAAGCCCAGCCGACGCCAAAGGGTTTAACGGCCAGAAAATGCAACCGTGGAAGGACCTGCTGGGCGCTGAAAAATCCGC
>JARFPV010000482.1 GCA_029288115.1 Akkermansiaceae bacterium
TACCAATCTGACCATGGTAACGATCCGTCGCTCCGTTGAAGAAAATCAGCTGACTATTATTCGTTATTTCTTTCCCGCTTGTACCCTCTAGACCACGCGGATCTTCACCTGCGTATAACCATTCATAAGTGTTGCCATCACGACGTGACACCATGCTCTCGAAGTCTTTGGAAATAGTTTCCAGAGCTTCCTTTGCCTGACGTGATGCACGCACCTCGTTGCGACTATCACGGTAGGTATCCATAGATATTGCTGTCAGGTAGACCAAAACGCCTAGCAGAACGATGGTAATTGTCATCGCAACCAACAGCTCGATGAGGGTGAATCCAGCTCGATTCTTTGGAGGAAAAGTGTGTTTCATGAAAAAATATTAGTTTGTATAGCTCTATCTCCGAACTGCCAGATTCCGAGTAAATACAGGCTTACCTGTAGCATCAGGGTGGCCGTCATTGTTATCGTCAGTCAGATTAAAAGCACCATTGACATAGCCATAAATGCTGCTCTTGAGTACATAAAATTCTGCCTGGAAAGCAATCACCGCCTCAGGATAATCCTCATGGGTTGCTGCCTCATCATGTGTCCCGTATGGATCTAGAATTTTACCGTGTTCAGTAGTTAGCTCCAGCACACCATTGTTAAAAATCAGCTGCTTCATTCGCACGTAAAAGACACGTCCTTCCACCACACCAGGAGCTAGTTCTTGCTCTATCCTTCTCCTGTCCCAGGTTCCATTTACACCCATGCGTCGAACAACCGATTGTAGAACATAGTCCTTACCCGGGACTCCATCCTTTCCGTTATAGATTTTAAGTGTTCCATCCGTACGCGCTGCAGAAGGATCACCACGGTACTGATAAATTAAAACGTAATCATCTTTAGAATCGTTGACTGAGTTCTTTATCCAAAAAAATGCTTTGGCAAAAGCAGTTGGATATTTTGAATCACCAATGCCCGTCGAATCATCACGTAATATACTCATCTCATACTCCAGTGACGAAGCCAATCGATTCGCTTCCTTGGCTGAAATCGACTTCCGGATACCTTGCACGGCAGGACCGAATGCCGCGAGGAATGCGGTGATCATGATGGTAATGATTCCCATGGCGATAACCGTCTCAACGAGTGTGAAACCTGATCGTTTTGCCTGGAATGGAGAGGAATGATTTTTCATAGTTTGTTAGGAAAAGAATGTGGATTGGTAAAATCAGTTATTCTCGATTTGATCGGGGTGACGGAACACAGAAGTACGTCCGCTGCGCCAGATAACGAACCCGCCCATATTCCTTTTTGCATCGCTGGATGCAACTGGAGTGCTTTGACCGGGAGGTAATGATGCGACTTGGATGACGAAACGAGGCACTGCATCACCGTTTATTTTAGGTGAAGTGATAAGCCCTTCAGAGTTAAACGTGTAGTAGTAGCAGGTCGTTGACGAATTTCCTGGTAGGGTAACTGTCTCAGACTCCAGAGCAGGTGCGCTTTCTTCGCTCAGATCTTTCATAAAATAGACCCCATCTGGCAGGGTAGTGCCACGTGATGCGAGAACCCAGTTTCCGGATGGGTTGCCGTCGGCATCAAGCTCTTCGTATTGAACTGCCATATACCTGAGGTAGCGCTCCTTGTGGAATTCGTCATCAGAATCCTGCTGTGCGTGAATGAGTACACGGGCATTCGTGCCCTTACCAACAGCAATCGCTCGAGCTTCGGCAAAAACTGCCTCTGCTATAGGAACTCCCGCGCTGATACCGCTCCCCTTGGAAAGATTCTTCAAACCAAGCGCGCCCACAGTCAGCAGAATGGTGATGATCGTGATAACCACAATGAGTTCAACCAAAGTAAATGCTGGTGCCTGTCGGCGAGCCACCAAAGAGGATCTCGTGTGGGGATGGGTCTGAATGTTCATGACTGAGAGATAAACTAGGGCAATTCCAACGTGATGGAAGCTCCTTTTTGTATATCCTTAGTCTGTTTCTCACCTCACCGCAAGCATTCATTGTAATTACAATGAAGTTTTTAACCCCAAAAGGCTCAAATATCGTCAATCCATGATGGCTATATCGCTGATTCCAGCTTCAGCTAGGCAGTTAATCACGTCGATGTAGCGCTGCTGAAGCGCTTCATCGTGCACCTTGAGCAAGACCTTGGGCACACTCTGTATTCCAAACCCAGAGAGGCTATCAAGTCGACTTTTCAACTCTGGAAGCTCCCTACTATCCACATCCAACTCATACACCTCGGCTGCATCCCCCGGATTGACCACCACTTCCCCACCCTGGCGGAGTTCGATGAGCATCGGGGGCAATGTGACTAATTCCGTGTCCTGTGGCACAGGAATCGTCGTCCTCAGGTCCTGTTCCCGCGGTTGGATCGTTGTGGTGACCAGAAAATAGATCAGCAGGAGAAAACAGACATCAATAAGCGAGGAAATATCCAGTGTGGGCTCATCTGGAACGAGAGAATCTTCGTGGGCGGTTTGGCGGCTTCGTTTCATGGTGCTAACCATGGAACGGTAAATCAGCTGCTTTTATTAGAGTGACTTATCGGCGAACTTCATCAGCTTCTACCTCGACGACCTCGTGTGATTGACTTTCATCCTTTTTACCAAAAAACCCCGAGAGATCGAAACCGAAGTAACGTGCGCAGGCGAGCAGCACCGCAGCGGCGGTCGCCTCATCAAGATTGCCAATGAACGGTATGTTATCGGGCAACAGTTCGATAAAACCTGCCGTTGGATTGATGAGGTAAAGGGCGCTGATGATTGCCACCAGAATCACAAAGATACTTTTCATGCCTCCACCTTACGCCTAATTATCAAATACGCAAACACGGAAAGACGGCACGGGAATCCCTACCCCTATGAGGCGAATAAACCAGGGCAACGCTGCGGAAGGGCAAACCCCTCCGCACTCCATTAAACTTACTTTTTACCCGATTTTTTCGCGGCTTTCTTGGCGGTCTTTTTAGCCGCTTTCTTGGCGGCTTTTTTCGCTGCTTTTTTGGTGGCTTTCTTTGCGGCGGCATCTGCCTGCGATGCGTCGGACAAGATGGAGGTTTTCTCGCTCTTCTTGGCGGGCTTCATCTCCATGTGCATATCATCCTCATCCTCCAGTGGTGCTGTGCCGAGAATGAACGCGAGATCATCCATCGCCAAACTGGTGGCAAACCCTTCGTCACCAAGAACATTGGTCACAAGCTGGGTCTTCTGGTGCTGCAGGATACGGATTTTCTCTTCCACCGTTTCACGCGTGAGCAAACGGTAGGCGATCACCTTGTTCTTCTGACCGATCCGGTGTGTCCGGTCGATTGCCTGGTTCTCCACGGCGGGGTTCCACCATGGATCGTAAAGGATGACATAGGATGCCGAGGTCAGGTTCAGACCCGCTCCACCAGCCTTAAGGGATAGCATAAATACCGATGGATCCTTCGTAGTCTGGAAACTTTCGATTACACCTTTCCGGTCCTTGGTCTGTCCGGTGAGGTAGTGGAATGGACGGCTCTCCACCTCAAGGCGCGCTTTGATGATATCGAGCATTGAAACGAACTGAGAGAATACAAGCACCTTGTGACCCTCTTCCCGCAGCTGGTCTAACAAATAGAACAGAGCGTTCATTTTAGCAGACTCGTCCTTGAGGAATTTCGGATCGATCAAACCTGGGTGGCAACAGATCTGACGCAAGCGCATCAGACCCTGCAGAATAGCAAATGAATTTTTCTTCACCGCCTCATCCGATTCGAATCCTAACAAAGCCTTCTGAATGCGCTTCAGTTCAGCCTTGTAAAGCTCGTCCTGCACTCCCTCCATTTCTGCGAAGACTTCTTCTTCGGTCCGTGGCGGCAGGTCCTTGGCGACCTGGAGCTTGGTCCGGCGCAGAAGGAACGGACGCAAACGCGAGGCAAGCCGGCTCTGAGCACCGGGATCCTTACGCTTATCGAAACGTTTCTTGAAGTAGGCACGGCTGCCGAGCACACCCGGCATTGCGAATGCCATCAGCGACCACATGTCCATCAAGCGGTTCTCGATCGGAGTACCAGTCAGCACCAGACGGTTCTGGGAATTGAGGTCTCTGGCCGCTTTGGCTGCTTTAGAATCCGGGTTCTTGATCTGCTGCCCTTCATCCAAAATCGTAGTGAGCCATTTGATCTTGGCAAGCTCTTCACCACAGAGGCGGAGCTGTGCGTAGTTAAGAACAAACATGTCCACCTCGTTTTCGATCTGAGAAATATCCAGATCATCACGCGTGCGCAGCACCTTCACCCGAAGTTCGGGCGCAAATTTTTCCGTTTCAGACTGCCAGACGTCGATCACGGACTTAGGACAAACTACCAGAGAAGGAGCAACCTTGTCCATGCCGCCACGTTCCTTCGCCTCTTCCTCACGGAGCCAGAGCAGGTAGGTGATCGACTGAATCGTTTTACCCAGACCCATGTCATCGGCAAGCAGTCCGCCAAATCTGTTAGTAGCGAGATAAGCAAGGAAACGGAAACCTTCGATCTGATAAGGACGCAGTGTGGCATTGAGTCCTTTCGGCACAGGAGCCTCAACTTCAAGCTGGATATCGCGAGCGCGGTCCTTGATGCGTTTCCATGCCTTGGGATCAAACACTTCTGCCGCCTTGGGATCTGCCAGTTGCAGGGCGTGCATCCGATGTGTCTCACCTGTGAGGTCAAATGGATCCAGACCCAGGCGGGTAACGGCATCGCGTTGATCGGCGTCGAGTTTGATTTCCAAACGCATCCAACCACCATCATCCATCCTGACATATCCACCACGAGCGGCAACCAGAGAACGAATTTGCGCGTTCGACAGGGTGACTCCTTCAACATCAATCACGATGCGCAGGTCAAACCAGTCGATCTCCTGATTGACCACCTCAAACCGGATTGCTGCAGTGACTGGGTCAGCGAGCAAGGTCTGGAGTTTTCCATCCATCTGAGTCACGATCGACTCGGGAAGATTCTTTGCCCACTCGGAGAATTTTTCCGGGAAGAGCTTGGTAATGCGTGACTTGAAGGCATCTAGCTTCTCGTCATAAGTCAGCCCCATGTCGGCAAGCAGAGATGGCACAGGATAGAGATCCTCACGAGCAAATCGCAATAGCTGCTTACCCTTGACGGGCTTCTGCTCAACAAGTTCCCACTCGTCCTTGATACGTTTTTCTTCGCGACGCTCTTGTTTTTCAAGTGCTCTAACATCTATGACAAGGTGCTCGGTCTCGGCAGCGGTCAACCCCTGCTCGATCTTCATTTTGAAACGTGGGTAAAGATCCAGATCAGTCACGCGTTTGCGTAGCGACTGCGGCAAGCTGGCACCAATTTTCCGAAGAAATTCGACACCTTCCAGGCTATCGATCACATCTTTCGGTATGAGGTAACGAGGTTGGATTTCCGTCTCGGATAACCAGCGCGGCGGTCCGGGGAAAATCGTCTCGTCAGACTGATAGAGCACCTCACGACCGGGCAGAAGTCGCACCGAGTGAGTAACGTGTTCGCCAGCGGATGTCACCAACTGAAGGGCAAAACTGTTAGGCGCATATGGATCATCTTCACAAATCCACTTCAGGGCTTCATCGACCACCTTGAACTCACGTTCATCCAAGTTCACCACATATCCTTTCAGCGCAGGCTGGCGGAAGATGCGGTTCATAAATTGACAGGGATCTTCCTGATCAAGATCAAAGCGAGACTCGCCCTCTTTCTGGTAAAAAGACAGGAATTGCTCCCACAGCAACTGGCTTGCAGCGTCCATCCGTAGAGCAGCGTCCTCGAAGAGTGTTACAAAGCGTTCGACGTCATTTTTTTCGCGCAGCGGGGCCCACTCACCATTGCCCTCACGAAACTCGACACGTGCCTCATTGATGGTTGAGAGCAGGCGGAACTCAACTGAGACAGGCTTGTCGATCGGCGGGCGCTCGTTGACGCTTTCGATGCGGTCATACCATGCGGCGACCTCACGCTCGCGCTCCCACTCGTGCATTTTCTTCTGCACGCCACTGAGATCGGTAATTGCATCGAGGAATCCGGCGTACGGCAGCTTCTTTTTGTAAAATGCGTAGGCAATGTAGTTCCAGAACTCAAGAATGTCGCCGGGAGGCATTGGCCAGAGTTCAAGCGGTTCGTAACTGACAATTTCCCATCGCGGATTCAGTCGCACCAGGTCGTGGTCATGGATCTCACCTTCGATGACATAACGGCGATAACGCTTTTCAAGCTTACCAACAAATTCGGCTTCCTTATCATCCAGTTCACGTCCGAGTTTCTCCTCGATGATATCGATGATCGGCGTGTCATCGAATTCATTCGGGCTCTCTGGCAGGTCCTCACCCCGGTGCATGCGCTCGACCATAGTGGCATACATACATGCGCCTGCGACGATTTCGTCTTCTGCTGTGGAGCTACCGAACCAGCGATTTCCCTGCAGTCTGAGGCTCGTTCGGTAAGTTCCGGTGGAATCCTCGACACGCCCCTGAATAAAGAGATGGTTACCGAAAATCTGGGTCACAGCTCCTTCTTGCTGCAAGGTTTCACCTCGTTCGCGTGCTTTTTCTGGAAAGCTGTTGAGGAAATTAAGTGTAGCTCTGTCTGGATTCATTCCTTTGGTGGATAGCGGGTTCGTTGTTGCCAATGAGTCAGGCTTCCCAACGGCATGTCATCTGGCATTTCCAGATTTCTAACATGCGCAAAGCCGGATCGGAATCAGCTGAAGCACTGCTTGCTGATACGACCCGGCGACTTGGGGAAAGCAGTCTATGCTTGATTTTGCATTTAGCGCAATAAAAAGCCGCAAAAAGCCGCGTCATATATAAACCCAGTGTTATGGTCTGGCTTGATCGGTCACCCATCGCAAATATCCAGCATCTCCGTCAGCCACAGGTAGAGCAACAATTTCTGGCTGATCGTAAGGGTGGAGCACCTTGAGCTCAGCACTCAATTGCGCGAACGCAGCACGCGTGGTCTTGAAAACCGCCATTACTTCGGCCTCGGTGCACAGCTTTCCCTCCCATTGGTAGATCGACTCCACACCGGGCAATAAATTGACACATGCAGCGTATTGCCTTTCCACCAGATGTGTGCCAATCTGTCGCGCCTTCTCGCCGTCCGGGAACGTACACATCACCACCATCACCTCAGTCATAAGCAGGATACTAGAAGATCGATAAACACTCTGCAATGAAATCCGGATTCCTAGACAAACTGATCGAGCGGCTCGACCAAGTAGAACCCGATGAGGTCCAACGCCTCGTCATGCGCCTAGTACGCGAAAAAGGATTCATGGAAAGTGTGTTCGAAGCACTGCAAGAAGGCGTGCTCATCCTCGACCCCGATGGACAAATCACCTACGTCAACCAGTCGGCATCACGCATTTTCGGTGTCGATTCCGCAAAATGCATTGGCCAGAAACTTTCCCGAACCATTCGGGGATTCGACTGGAAAAAACTCGCCGACCCCGGACGAATCGTCAGTCGTGACCTTGAGATCCTCTACCCTGAGCGACGGTTTCTCAATTTTTACCTCTCTCCCATGCGTGGCGAGGTGGAGGCGGACGATCACCTACTTGGATACGTTCTCTTAGTGCGAGACATCACACGTTCTCGCAAACAGGCAGAGGAAAATGTGGAGAGCGAAAAACTCAACGCCCTGACATTGCTCGCGGCAGGTGTAGCACACGAGATAGGAAATCCTCTAAACTCAATGGATATCCACCTTCAGTTGCTTGAGAGAAAGCTGAAAAAACTACCAACCGGCGAACACAAAGATTTGGCAAAACACCTGAGCACTGCTCAGTCAGAGATCCGGCGGCTCGACACGATCCTCAAACAATTCCTGCAAGCGATCAGACCCACTCAACCGCATCGCGACCAACTGAACATTCACGACCTACTTAAGGATACGCTCGAATTGTTAGAACCCGAACTTGAGGAGCGCGGAGTCCAAGTGTCACTGGACCTTTCAGAACACATGCCCGTCCTACCCATGGATGGCACGCAGATCAAACAAGCACTTTATAATTTACTCAAGAATGCGTTCCAATCACTTCCTGCGGATGGAGGACTCATTGACATCAACTCACACTGCTCCGATTACGACATAGAGGTCACCATCCGCGACCACGGGTCGGGAATCTCACCTGAAGTCATGGGATCAATTTTCGAACCCTACCACAGCACCAAAGAATCAGGCACAGGTCTCGGACTGATGATCGTGAGGCGTATCATCCGTGAACACGGCGGCGAAATTGAACTCGAAAGCAAAGAAGGAGAAGGCACCACCGTCACTATCTCTCTACCACGCCAAGACCGAAATGTTAGATTATTAGAAAACAACCCATCATCCGTGATTGATCTGGAACCAGCACACACCGACTCATGAATCCAGCCACCCTACTCATCGTCGATGACGAAAAATCAACACGTGACGGCCTGCGCATGGCGCTGGAGGATCACTTTGATTGCTACGTGGCTTCTGGAATCAAAGAGGCAATGGCTGTGCTCAAATCAGAGCCCATTGATCTTTTGCTCACCGACCTACGCCTGTCGGGCGAAAGCGGGATGGATCTGCTGGATCAGGCGCTCACTCTCCCACACCCCCCTGTATCAGTCATGATGACCGCTTACGGATCGGTCGACACCGCGGTAGAGGCTATGCGCCGCGGGGCATGGAATTTTGTTACCAAACCACTGAATTTGGATGAGGTGGAACTACTATTAAAGCGCGCACTAAACACCCGCTCACTCGAAAAGGATAAAGCACGGCTCGAGCAGGAAAACCAGGACCTGCGAATAAAATCAGGCGCATCCAAACATGGACTGGAACGCTTGATCGGCAAATCCACCGCCATGGAAAAAGTGAGTGAACTGGTCACTCAAGTGGCACCAACACGAGCAACGGTACTCATCGAGGGGGAGAGTGGCACCGGTAAAGAGCTCGTCGCGCACGCCATCCACCACCTGAGCGGTCGTCCTGCCGACAAGTTACTCGTTGTCAACTGTGCGGCTCTATCGCCCCAACTTCTCGAGAGTGAACTATTCGGCCATGAAAAGGGAGCATTCACCGGAGCCACACAAAAACGTATAGGAAGATTCGAGCAGGCGAATGGCGGAACTCTGTTCCTCGATGAAATCGGCGAAATCGATCAAGCGACACAAGTAAAACTGCTTCGCGTGTTAAGCGAGCGAACAATTGAACGCGTGGGCTCCAACCAATCAATCAAGGTGGATGTAAGAGTAATCACCGCAACCAACAAAAACCTCAAGGAACAGGTCAGCAAGGGCAAGTTCCGCGAGGATCTGTTTTTCCGCCTTAATGTGGTCAGCATTCCAGTACCGCCTCTGCGGGCGCGCAAGGAGGACATTGTGCTACTTACCCAAGCGTTCTTGAGGGAGTTTTCAACCGAGAACTCTAAAGAGCTCAAGCCTCTCACAGATGATGCTTTGGAACTGCTCAGAGCCTACTCTTGGCCGGGCAATGTGCGGGAACTGAGAACGACTATCGAACACGGTGTGGTCATGTGTAATGAAACCCATATCGACGTCCGACACTTGCCCCGTTTTTTAACATCAGATGAACATAACACATCCAGCGAAGCGGCAACGAATGAAAGTTATCATGAAAAGGGTGAAAAGTCGCTTGCCTCGGACGATGAATTCAACTTGCATGTGCTGGAGCAGCGCACAATCGAGCGCGCTCTCAATTACACAGACAACAACCGGACTGATGCGGCACGTCTCCTTGGCATAAGCCGCCGGACACTGCAGCGCAAGCTCAAGCAGACTTCCTAGTATTTCCCATCATAATCACGCATAGCCATGAGTAACCCCGCCCCTAAAGGCTCAGCCTACGATCCCGCAAAAATCATTCGCCGCGCCATTTTCTTTGTTTGCTTGCTGGGAATAGCCATTATTTCGATCTTTTTCACTTTCCATGGTTTATCCTCTCCTCGCGCCATGGAACAGGCTCAGATTGGACGTGAGATCGCACGTGGTAACGGCTACTCAACCAAGGTGATCCGACCGGTCGCCCTATGGCAAATGAAGGAGGTAGGAGAGGATTACCCAAGTCTTGAAAGCCTCCCTGACTCCTATCATGCCCCCCTCAACCCTTGTATCTACGCAGCTGTACTTAAGGCCGCCGACGCAGGTGATGACAAGGCATGGAGGATGCCACCACGATCCAACATCTATCAACTAGACCGTGTCATCGCGGTGACGTGTGTTATTTTTTTCCTCATTGCCATTGGCGTGAACTATCTTCTAGTGGCTCGGATTTTTGATACAACCATTGCCGCTACAGTGGCACTGCTGATGCTATTTTGTGAGCTGATGTGGAGCTTTTCCCAGTCGGGCTTACCGCAGATGCTTATGCTGATGCTGTTCTCGTGTGCCATGTTCTTTGTCTGGCGCGCGGTAGAAAACACGGAGGAAAACCGTTCAGCACTCACACCCATCTTGATGTCCGGGGTCTTCATGTGCCTGCTTGTTCTGACTCACTGGATCACCATCTGGGTATATGCCGGCTACGTGATATTTGCCGCCGTCTACTTCAAGCCCCGTGGTGTCATTGCAGCCCTGCTATCGGGCATGCTCGCCATCTTTGTCATACCTGTCATCTACTTCCTCTCCATCAGCCCCACCGGAAGCGCGTTTGGCACCGCTTACTATGCCATTCATGACGGCCTTGGCTTGTCACAGGACTCTATCATGCGGTCGCTCTCACCAGCGGGAGAAGACCTCGGTCTACAAGGACTGTTACTTAACATTCTGGCGACCACACTACGCCAAATCACTGACCTTCATAGGAATATGGGAGCCATCCTCGTAGCGCCTCTGTTTTTTGTCGCACTCATTCACCCATTCAAACGCGCTTCTCTAGCATCATTCCGCTGGCTAATTCTGCTGATGTGGATATTCGCCGGACTTGGCATGTCAATCTACGGACTGCGTGGCGGTGCCATGGATCCAAACCAAATTCACATCCTCTTTGCCCCACTGATGGCTGCTTATGGCCTCGCCATGGTGTCCATTCTCTGGGCACGCCTGAACATTCCGCAGTCGATGGATGTACTTCGCAACGCACATTTGATCATCATCGTCGCCCTAAGTGCCGGCCCCATGCTCCTGTCCATTCCGCAAGAC
>JARFPV010000502.1 GCA_029288115.1 Akkermansiaceae bacterium
TGGGCTCGGAGATGTGTATAAGAGACAGATGCCACCCATGATGAGCTCCCACACACCCTCCACCCAGAGGTGGACAACCCACCAGCGGTAGAAGGAATCGAGTGTCTGGTTATCAAACGAGATCATGCCCGGCAGGTAAAGCAGCGCGGCGCACAGCAGCCCCATGTAGAGCACGATGGCTGTTGTGGTGAATCGTTTTCCGTTCCAAATTGTCCAGCCGATGTTGGCAAGGAAAGTGAGCACATTGGCCACCACGAGGTAGTCAAGCGGACGTGGGATCTCGAGAAATTTGCGCCCCTCCCAGATGTTCATGTGATAACAGACAATGGCAATCACACCGACTATGAGGAAAGAGATGAGCTGCACGTAGGCCAGTTTTGGCCAGGCGATTTCTCGGTCCGCCTCTTCCGGAATGATGAAATGAGCGGCACCCATGAAGCCTAGCAGCAGCCAGACCACGAGTAGATTGGTGTGCACGGCACGTGCCGTGTTAAACGGGATCCACTCATGCAAGTTGTCGTACCCCATGTGAGCAAAGCCCATGATAAAGCCATAGACAATCTGGAGGACAAATAGCAGGAGTGCAGAGGCAAAGAACCAGTAGGCGATTTTCTGTGTTTTGAATTTCATTGGTTTGGAAATGTTTGAAGCTTCGTTGTTAGGTTCAGATTATTATTCACTGGAAAGGCTCATCAGATAGTCGAGCACTTCGTTGAGCTGTTCGTCCGTCATCGGGATCTTAGGCATCGCCGTTCCAGGTTTAATCTTCTGCGGATCGTTGATCCACGCCTTCAGGTCCTCACGCTTGAATTTGTTGCCGATGGCATCGAGCGGTGGACCAACCATATTACCTTTGCCGCCGACCGTGTGGCATGCCGTGCAAACGGTCTTAAACATTTCAGGTTGCGGCACGTCAGACTTCCCTGTGCTGACCACGGGTGCGGCAACACGACCCAGAGGCGGCTTCGCCGGGAATCCATTCAGATCCACCTCACCACACCACTCGAGGAAAGAAATGACATTGTCAATTTCCTCATCCGTGAAGTTGTAATTCTGCATCTTCCGCTCGCCAGGATACATCGCTTCAGGATCCTTCAGGAAGAGGCGCAGGTAGGGTCTCCCCTTTTGTTTTACAATCAATGTTAGCTCCGGCGCATAGTAGGCACCTTCACCAAACAAGGTGTGGCAGCCCATGCAGTTGTTATCCTCCCAGATAGCTTTACCAGCAATCACTTCCGGGGTGAGTTTGTCTTCGTTCGTCAGGTTGGGCACCTGCTTGTGCGAATCATAGGTTAAAGCGAGAAACGCGGCTGAAAATAAGCCTGTCCCGCCCAAAAAAAAGGCGCGAGCCTGTGATTTCGATAGCATAATACGTGTGGTTTGTTGGTTGTGAGATTATTGTGCGGACTTGATCGCCTTGATTGATTCTGCAGGATCAGCAGCAAGTCCCTCCTGACGATGAATGACCTCTCCCTTATTATTGAGCACGGTGATGACATTCGAGTGGGCAAAGTCTTTGTCGCTTGTCTTGCGATACTGAATACCAAGCACAACGGCGAGCTCCTGCACGGATGGAGTAGGGGCTGTTAGAAGCGTCCACCGATCCGGATCTATCCTATTTTCCTTGCGGTATTCAGCGAGTCGCTCCGGAGTGTCAGCTTCAGGATCAATGGACAAGAACGTGAATCCTGTAACTTTTCTCACGTCCTCAGGTAAGCCTTTCTCAATAAGGCGCATATCGGCGAGTAAGCGTGGGCATGCATACTTACAAGTGCTATAACCCATCGAGACGACTTGCACACGTCCGCCCAGGCTCTTGAGCTGGCGATCTGTGCCGGTGTCATCTTGCCAGATTGATTCAATTTGGTAGATGGAGTTTTCAGAGGCTTCTAACGCGGCGGGCGTAGGATGCTCTGGACAACAGGCCTCCTTCTCACCACCTGAAGTCACTGTGGTTACGGCCTCCTTATTGGTGGTGGGCGTAGTATCAGGAGCACCTGATGTTTCCTTGTTTTTTTCGCATGCGACGAACAGAAACGCCGTCATGCTGAGTGTGATGATTTTCATGAGTTGTTAGTTTTTTGTAGATTGTTTTACAACAGCATCCGCAGCGCAGCGAAATCCAAGGTTTGCTGTGGTGTAACTACCCTTGAGAGATGAGCGGAATGCAAAACGCATAAACGCAGCGTAGTTTCTAACATCCGTGGCACTAAGTGCACCACCTGCGCAAAAAAGTTTGCGTTCTATCCCTGAATCCCCACGGGATTCGCCGGTTACCATGGCGTTGTTAAAATCCTCATTCCATTCCCAAATCAGGCCATGCATGGCGCGAACGCCGTAAACATCGGGAGGAAAAGTTTTGGGAGATGGAAGAACCGCAGGGGGACGCGCAGCGTACCAGTTGAGGATTCTCTGCGTGTAATCCTTGTCCTCGGTGGCATTGGCCTTGGTAGCATCAGCACGGCCGACATATTCCCATTCATCTACGGTGGGCAATCGTTTACCATGGTGCTTTGCGAAAGCTCGGGCGGCAAACCACGAGACATAGGTCACGGGTGAGTCCAGGTCCGGACCGGGATCGGTGTCCGATTTCCAGTCCTTGAGATAGGATTTATCGGCGAAAAGCTTGGAGACTTTCGATCTCTGCCAACGAGGGTTCTTCAGGACAAAATCAAGAAATTCACGCTTGGTCACTGATGTTACATCGATACGGAATGCCGCAACCTTACGTGGCGTTTTATCCGTGGTGTAAAGTGGCACATACTCCCCTGCCGGAATGTCCACCAACTTGGATATGAAATTCTCCACACCCTGCACCACTAAGGTGCTGAGCAGCATTGCTGCGAGGATGTGGAGCGGTTTCATGATTATACCAGTTAGGTGTTAGTGACCGCCGTCGGGTGCAGCAACGTTCTTAGCACGAACAGCCTTGACTTCGTCCGGAGTGACCTCCGAGCCGTTGTTACCCCACTGGCTGTATACGTAGGTCAGGACGTTCGCCACGTCCTCATCACTCAGGCCGAGCTTGGGCATGATGCTGTTGTACTTCTGTCCGTTGACAACCACTTCACCTGCAAGCCCGTGGACCACAGCGCTGATCGATTTCTCCTTGCTGTTGTTCAGGTAATCAGCCTTGGCAAGTGGTGGGAATGCGGCGGGCACACCCACCCCGTTGGGCTGGTGGCATGCAGAGCAAACAGCCATATACTTGCCCTTACCGCGGGCAATGCGCTCCTCCTTGTTCTTGGCGGCCGGACGCGCTTTGCCAGCCTCAGGCATGGTATGAATCGCACCACCTTCAGGCTGATAAACACTGTCGTCTGTCTTTCCAGAATACACGACCTTGTTACGATCCTTGTCTCCGCCACCAGCCTTGAGCATACCAATGGCGCCCTTGTTGAAGGCACGGAAAATCGAGTGATCCACCAGTATGAAAGTGCCCTCGGTTTCGAGATTAAATTCTACGATGGCACTACCGCCAGCAGGAACCAGAGTCGTCTGCACATTTTTGTTAGGCTCACCGAGACCTCCCTCGGTGTAAACCCGGTCAAAAATCTCACCGATCACGTGAAACGACGACACAAGGTTAGGGCCTCCATTGCCTACAAACATACGTACGGAATCACCGACGTCGGCGGTGAGTGCATTGTCACCAGTCATAGCGCCGACCGAACCGTTGAAGACAACGTAGTCTGCGTCTTCACGAATGGCCTTTTCCATGCTGAATGGCTGCAGACCGGCCTCGCCATACTTTCCTTTGGTATAGAAGTCCCCCTGCATCACATAGAACTCTTTATCGACCTTCGGCAAGCCCTCCTGGGGCTCAACGAGGATCAGCCCATACATACCGTTTGCAACGTGCATGCCCACGGGTGCGGTTGCGCAGTGGTACACATAGAGGCCGGGATTGAGCGCCGTAAACGAGAACTCCGACTTATGGCCAGGGGCAGTGAACGAAGCTGCTGCGCCACCACCAGGTCCGGTCACGGCGTGCAAGTCGATGTTGTGAGGCATTTTGCTGCTCGGATGGTTCGCGAGATGGAACTCGACGAAGTCACCCTCACGCACGCGGATGAATTTGCCTGGCACACTACCGCCGAAGGTCCAGAACGTGTAGTCCACACCGTCTGCCATTGTCTTGACCACCTCTGTGACCTCCAGGTTGACAACCACTTTGGTGCGGTGCTTACGGGTGATCGGCGGCGGCACATTTGGCGCATCTGTCAGCACGGCTACTTCCTCCCCCTTGATTGGCTGGGCAAGCAATGGAGTGGCTAAATCACCGTCACTGGTTTCGGTTTTCTTTTCATCTGCGGTGGCCTGTGCTCCAGACTCATTGCAGGACGGGATAAGAAACGCGGCACCTGCCGAGACGGCAAATGCTGCGAGGATTTGTTTTTTGTTTTTCATGGTGTTTTAGTTCAAGTTGAATGTTAGAAAGAATAGTTGATTTCGGCAGACGCACGGGTGACATCACGCTGGGGACCATTACCCATCAGATGCGCACCCTTGATAACTACCTTGGCATTCTCACCGATCGGACGTGCCGCGACGTAATCCACCTCCCAACCAAGGTCGGTGCCACCACTCTCGTTATGGAATTTGTGCAAGCTAAGCTTGTGTTTGAAGCCTAACGCCTTGGTGCCGATCCAGGCATAGTAGTCGACCAAGCCCTTTGCGGGAGTCGTTAGAAACACATCAGAGAAGCCATTGAACTTGTGATTCGTCCCGAGCGGAATACGGAAGCTGCTTTTCCCATCGCTAGTAAACACCTCGGTACCCACACCGTAGTCATATGCATCCCGTTCGATACCGGCTTGAGCACGGTAATAATACTCCCGGTAATTCATTGCATTACTGGCAGCATCCTCCTGCGTGGCTACAGTCACCAAGTAAGCCAGCTTATTGCCGCTATTAAGCTCTCTTTTGCCCTGTAGTTCTAGGCCATAGGTATTGGACGAGTTTGCCGCTGATGACATTTTAAAATCGAGCAGGTAAGCAAATGCTCGCAGCGTGTTATCCTCAATGCCGGTATATTCCAGATGCACGAGATGAGAATCACTGTCCCAGTGATCAAGACCACTCACAGGAGTATTCTCGCCAAAAATACGATTCACCTGATCGATGTATGCGTAAGTAATGGTCAGGTTCTCGAATGATTTGTTTTCCAAGACAACCGCGTCAAAGGTCTGATCGTTCTGACGCCATGGCACGGACCCAACGAATCGCTCATCGACCAGTTTAATGTGCTGGCGACCTACCGTAATGATGGTGTCCAGACTCTCAGCCTCGTATGAAAGCTGCAGGCGGTTTAGCTCGAAGTTATCCGGATCAGCGATAACCGAACGTGTACCATTCAGAAAACCCGGGAACGGCGAATACCTATTGGAATCTGTTAGCACCCAGGTGTATTCCCCCTCAACGAGAAACTTAAAGCCGTATATTGAATCGGTCTTTATCCCCAAATACGCCCTCAACGATCCTACATCTGCCTCACTGAGACCTCCAATATCTGCATACTCGTATCGTAAACGAGCATTCCCAAAAAAGTGGATACTGTCTATCAGGTTTCCGTTGTTAGAAGCACTGGGGCTTGGAGCGGTCTCTGCTTGTGCAATACTAACAGAAACAAGGGCAATAAGGGTGGTGAGCGTGGTTGCGGTTCTCATGGTTATGGTTTGTGAGTAAATGCCTAGTCGATTACACCTGATGTCTAACAAGACGGCATTTTTGTTCGAGTCGGGTATCTTTTATCACGCGCCCCACCCCAAATAAAGAATAAAATATAATTTATTCTCATATTTAGGGTTGCGCTCCTGATCGTGCTCTGCTTTAGTCTTGTGAAATCCAAACGTTCAAAATCACCGTTCTCCGAACAAAGTGTGCTCCTAGCCCCGTATCTACTACATTATACAGAATCAATGCAGATAGGAAAAACAGCCCAGAACGCGATCGCCGCAGTAAGTTATCTTGTTGAACGTCAACGTGATGGAGGCGGGATGATCAGTTCCCAGGAAGTGGCAGATGCCCGACAACTTTCAAAGCCTCTTGCGGCGAAAATTCTCACCACGTTGTCAAAAACCGGAATAGTAACAGGTTCAACCGGTCCGGGTGGCGGCTATCAACTCGCTAAACCTGCGGATCAAATCACGTTGCTCATCGTCGTATCGCAGTTCGAGCTTCAGAATCAAAGCATGATGTGTCCTTTTGGCGAAGGTTGGTGCGGCACTAACGAGCCGTGCCCACTCCATGACAACATGAAGGAATTCGAGGAGCAGCAACTACGCTTCCTCGAGGAAAACAACTTTGGGGGATTCGCCGAACCGGGTTACTCTTCCAAGTGGCCGGACAAGCCTGGAAAATAGTTTGTGTTTCTTAAGTAATTGGGTTAAGGTCGTCTCAGAGCAGCGCACAACACCCTAACCCAAACACATACTATGCTCAAAGAATTCAAGGAATTTGCCTTTAAGGGCAATCTCGTCGATATGGCTGTCGGCTTTATTCTCGGCGGAGCGTTCGCCACCGTTGTAAAAACATTTGTCGCCAAAGTCATTATGCCACCTCTCGGCTTGTTACTCGGGGATGTCGATTTCACTAAAATGAAATACGTTCTCAAAGAGGGCGAAGCCGCCGTCAAGGATGGTGACAAGGTCGTGACGCCGGCCGTGGACGAAGTTGCGATAGAATACGGTGCATTCATCAGTGACTTCATCGCCTTCGTCTTGCTAGCACTCGTGGTATTCATCGTGGTGAAGAAATTCATTGCGGCGTTCGAGAAGAAAGAAGCGGAAAAACCAGCCGAGCCACCCAAGCAGGAGGTCCTGCTCGAGGAAATCCGCGACGCGCTGAAAAAATAACAACGCACGCAGTTTATTCAGTTTCAGGCGGCCTGTCATTACGACAGGCCGTCTTGCTTTTCCGTCCGATCCCAGTCACACTCACCCAAGAATGTGCACAATGACATGGTGGCGAGGGAAAGAACACTACGAGGTGTTCTTCAATCGTGACGAACTCAAAACCCGCGCCAAAGCTACTCCACCAAGACGGTTAGAATCATCACAAGGGGCTCGTTTCCTAGCTCCGATCGACTCCGTTGCGAACGGTACATGGATGCTAACCAATGAGTATCGGGTCACAGTTTGTCTACTTAACAGGTGGCATGATCACCCTGTTTCAAATACAAAGTATCGCAGCCGCGGGCTACTCGTGCTAGGGCTGGCGCATTGCCGGAGTGCAGCTGACGTGATTGATATGGCATCCTGTTTCACTTACTCTGACTACCGCCCGTTTACCCTTGTGGTGATCGACCCAGAAGATGTCAGGATGGTTGAATGGAACGGAGATCAATCTCAAGTGCGCTCCCCCACCCCACCACTCACTTCCTCATCATTCCGCTTCGACGAAGTTTCCGCACGAAGACGACAATGTTTCCATGAAATGTCCGACTACACCCCGAAGGAACTTCATCGTTATCATGCAGCTGGGCAGGACGCCACGGCCTACACAGTAAGGATGAACCGCCCTGATGCCCAAACGTGGAGCCGTAGTCATGTGAGCGTTTCACCTCGACAGATCCATTGGGAGTATATCGAAGAGGTCCCCGATCTTGTAGAGGAAGGCACCATTCATATCGAGAAATTGGCACTCGAAAATCATGGCTAATCTATCCATCGCAGCAGAATCCCTGCCGCTTATTGATGAGCTCCTGCGCTTCGTTGAGTATCCGTGGCTACTTGCCCTCATGCTCGCACTCGCAACCTACGGGAGCGAGGACCTGGCATGCATTGCCGGTGGAATGGTCGCAGCCGCTGGCGCCCTCCCCTTCCCCGCGGCCTGTGCCGCCTGTGCCGCCGGTATATGGTCGGGAGACATCGGAGTCTATCTGCTTGGAAAATATGGGGCAGCGGGGGCACTCAAATGGAAATGGTTGGCGCGACGGATGCGGCCTGACCGGATGGCGCGTGGTGCGAGGTTTTTTGAGAAGTATGGAGCGCGCTGGATATTCCTAACAAGATTTATTCCTGGTTCACGAGTGGTATCATACCTCGCGGCCGGTGCCACGGGATGGAGTTTGAAAAAGTTTGCGCTCGTGCTTGCTCTCGCAGCGACCGTCTGGACTCCCTTGCTCTGCGGCGCAGCTTATTTGGCTGGTGAAGCGATTCTCGGATGGATGCGGGCCTACGAGCAATATGCATTGTGGATTCTATCAGGCGCAGGACTCCTTGTATGGATGATGCTTAAGCTTATCCTGCCACTGTTCAGCTGGCGCGGAAGGCGCCTTCTCTACGGACGCTGGTTGCGTATCACCCGCTGGGAGTTCTGGCCCAGCTGGGTGGTCTATATCCCTGTCTGCGTTTATATTCTTCTGTTAGCAATCCGCTACAGGTCACTTACTTTATTTACAGTATCCAGTCCGGCCATTCCTCACAGTGGATTCGCCATGGATTCCAAGGGTGATATCCTCGATTTATTTTCTGGTTCGGAAATGGTTCCCGCCTATCTGCGTATGCCAGTGACTCGAGACCCCAATGAGCGGATCCGGCGGCTGGACGCGTTCCTGTTAGAGCGCAACCTCAGCTGGCCCATCGTGCTCAAGCCAGACATCGGAGAACGCGGCATGGGGGTGGCGGTGATTCGCAGTCGCGAGGAAGCCCAGGACTATCTCAGCAGATGCCCTGATGAAGTCATCGCTCAGGAATTTTGCCCAGGTGATGAGTTTGGTGTGTACTATGTTAGAATGCCGGACCAAAGTCAGGGATTCCTGTTTAGTGTGGCGCAGAAACACCCACAGCACGTTATAGGTGATGGTGAGAACAATCTTGAGCACCTCATCCTTGATGATCCGCGCGCTGTTGCAATGGCACGTCATTACCTGCGAAAATTTGCGGACAGGCTCGATGAAATTCCGGCTAAAGGAGAAAAAGTTACGCTAGTGGAAATCGGCACCCACGCGCGTGGTGCGGTTTTTACCGATGGCCGCAGCCTCATCACACCTGAACTTACCAAGGTCATCGACGGGCTGACTCAATCCGCAGGGGCTCTGCACTGTGGGAGATATGATCTTCGGGTTCCTTGCACCGAAGATCTCAAAGCCGGAAAAAACATTCGTATACTCGAATTCAACGGCGTAACGGGAGAGCCAGCCCACGTCTATCAACCTGGTTATCCCCTGATCCGCGGCATCCTCGATCTTTGCTCTCAGTGGAAATACGCCTATGCGGCTGGTGATCAGAACCGGTCAAGCGGGCATAAACCCACAAGCTTGTTCAAGGTTTGGAGCGTAATTAAACAGCACCGCAATAAGGAATGGTTTGATGTTGATTGCCTGTAGTTTCCAGCCTCTTGCCTCACTTAAGGAGCACTACGCCCGCTTGTTTTGTAGTGTTCTAACTGCGCTTTTAGCCTTTTGACAATTTCAGGATGCTTGCTGTAGAGATTCGTGGTTTCTCCCGGATCTGTTTTAAGGTTGTACAGCTGCCCCGGTGCATCAGGGTCGGTGTCTTTCATTTTGTAGGGTTTTATCGACCAGCTACTGCGTTGCCTGTCGTAGTTATTACCGCCAGATCCTTGGTGATCCAGATACTTCCAGTGACCTTCCCGGATGGACATCTTCAAGGTCCAGGTTTCCTGGAGCATGTATTTTCTAACAGGCTGTATACCC
>JARFPV010000521.1 GCA_029288115.1 Akkermansiaceae bacterium
CATGACGGCGAGGCCAATGAGGCCGAAATCAGATTTTTCCATAAGTAGTTGGGTTGAATGAGAGGGGCGGCATTATTCACGCTTGGTCTGGGGAAGCAATAGGAACTTGCGCCATGAATCTTGAAAAAATAGGAAAAAAACGAATCGAGTCATTGCCCTGCAACAAAGGTTGTGCAGACTGATAGCACCGCTACAAGATGAACCTGCCCAACACCATCACCCTGCTACGCCTTGTTATGACAGCCATTTTCTGTGCTGCAGCTTCGTCTGAAGGTGTGACGGGCTATGCCATTGCGCTGGCAGCATTTGTGCTGGGAGCCATTTCAGATTGGTTGGATGGTTATCTCGCCAGAAAACTGAATCTGGTGACCTCGCTCGGTAAATTACTCGATCCGCTTGCTGACAAAATCTTGGTTTGCTCCGGCTTCGTATATTTATCCGCCGAGGGCCTGTGTCCAGTGTGGGTCACGGCGCTGATCATTTGCAGGGAGTTTCTGGTGACCGGGATTCGGCAGATTGCAGTGGAGAAGGGGCAGGTTATCGCAGCAGACAGGCTGGGTAAGTGGAAGACTGGATTTCAGCTGATGTTTATTATAACGGCTTTGGTCCATCTAACATTCTCCACAGTCGAAGTCGACAATGGTTTGGTGAAGTTGCTGCAGTATTTATCCAACCCAGAGCACTGGTTGATTCCGATATCACTCTGGGCGGCGGTTGTGTTAACCGTCGTGTCTGGAGTTTCCTATTTTTGGAATGCACGGCACATGATTCTTGACCGTGACTGATATTGAGTCGTGCTGTTAAATGGCAGCGGTGATGGCAGTTGTCATTTCCACGGTGTTTACCTTGGTCTCGCCGTCTTTTCCTGTGAACAGGTCACCAGTGCGTAATCCAGAATCGATCGCAGAGTTTACTGCGGCCTCGATGGCATTGGCAGCATCATGTTCACCAAAAGAATAGCGTAACATCATGGCGATGGAGAGAATTTGGGCGATTGGGTTGGCAATTCCCTGGCCCGCAATATCGGGAGCAGAGCCACCGGACGGTTCATACATACCAAAGTAGAGGCCGCTGTCGTTCTGGTTACCTAGTGATGCACTAGGGAGCATACCCAGCGAGCCGGAGATCATCGCCATTTCATCGGAAAGAATATCACCGAAGAGATTGCCGGTCACCAGCACATCAAAGGAGCCGGGTTGCTTGACCAGCTGCATTGCCGCGTTGTCGACGTAGAGGTGGGAGAGTTCGACTTCGGGGAACTCCTTGGCAATTTCGATAACAGTTTCACGCCAGAGCACGGAGTTCTGCAGAACGTTTGCTTTATCGACCGAACAGAGTCGTTTGTCGCGTGCCATGGCTGCGGTGAATGCGACGCGGGCAATCCGCTGGATTTCGCTTTTTTTGTAGACCATGGTGTCGATGGCAACCGTATCACCATTTTCCTCGGTAATGCTCTTGGGCTGGCCAAAATAGATTCCTCCGGTCAGTTCACGTACGCAGAGCACATCAAATCCGTTCGGAATGAGCTCATTCTTAACAGGGGAGGCGTGGGTGAGTGAGGGCAGGCAGACTCCGGGGCGAAGGTTGGCGAAGAGGTTGAATTTCTTACGCAGGGGTAGTAGAGCCCCACGTTCTGGTTGTTGATCAGGTGGTAAGCTTTCCCATTTTGGGCCACCAACAGAGCCGAAGAGGATGGCATCGGACTGCTCGCATGATTCGACTGTTGCTTCCGGCAGGGGGCAGCCTACGGCGTCGATGGCCGCACCGCCAACGAGCTGGGTATCCATTTCAAAATCGAGGGAGAATTTCTTGGAAACGGCCTCAAGCACGGTGAGGGAGGCGTCCATAACTTCGGGGCCAATGCCGTCTCCGGCAAGAACGGTGATACGATGGGTCTGTGACATGGGGGCTGTTTAGTGGGGTTTGCTGCAAATTTGAAGTTTTATTCGCGACTGTGCGTGTACATGGTTGCGCCCGTGGAAATTGCGATACATTTACTTTGGCTGATTGGTGGCCTGACCTTGCTATATTTTGGAGCTGAATGGCTAGTGAAAGGTGCGTCTGAGATTGCGCTCAGGCTGGGAGTATCTCCACTGGTGGTGGGGCTGACAGTGGTGGCTTTTGGAACCAGCATGCCGGAGCTGTTAGTTTGTTTGAAGGCGAACTCCCCTGAATTGATTGCAGCACCCGCAGGTTGGTTGGGATGGCAAATTGACGTAGGAGACTCTAGCCCTGACATGGCGCTCGGAAATGTCGTGGGTTCGAATATTTTCAACATAGCCCTCATCCTTGGAGTGGCAGCTCTGATTCGTCCGCTTGTGGTGCATTCCCAGCTGATCAAACGCGAGTTGCCGATCTTATTGGTCGCTAGTGTGGTGTTTGTGGGGATGATGCATGATATGCAACTCGAGCGCTGGGAGGGGATGATACTGGTGGTGGGTATTCTTCTTTATATCGTAGCCAATGTTCGGCTATCGAAGAAGGCGCGATATACTCAGGAAAGATTTGAGGAGTTTGAAAAAGAAGCGATTGAGCATTCCCGTGAAGGATGGTCGCGTTTGTTGGTTGATGTTGGTCTGATTGTTGTCGGTATTGGGGCTCTGGTGCTTGGGGCCGATTGGTTGGTTGAGCATGGGGAATCCCTCGCACTTCACTTTGGAGTGCCTGAGGTGATTATCTCCCTGACTCTGTTTGCGCTTGGAACTTCATTACCAGAACTCGCTACCACTATTGTTGCCTCACTTAAAAAACAAGGAGACATCATCACGGGTAACGCTATTGGATCCTGCGTTTTTAATCTGTTATTTGTCCTTGGTGCCACCGCAGGCATCAAACCACTGAAAGCGGGTGCTTTGTCATGGCTTGACCTCGGCGTGATGCTTGGGCTGGCTGTGCTGATCATTCCCTTTATGGGATCAAGAATGAAGCTATCCCGAGCGGAGGGAGCTATTTTAACCATCATTGCCATCACATATTCCGCTGTGGTTATCTTGGGGCAGCGATAAATATTTGCTCACGTGATGGGGGCAGGCTGAGGTCGGTTAACAAAATACCGTATGATGGAAGAGCGGATACTTGTAGCCTTGGATGAGAGCGCAGTGAGCGCGATTCCTCGTGCTGCCTTTGTATTGGGCCGGGGCAAAGCAAAGCGCTATTGTGCTTTGAGCTTTTTTTCGAGCTGCTTCGGCGTGATATCGAAGAATTTTTTGATATCGGTGCAGAAGTGGCTGTAATAGAGGTAGCCGAGTTTTTCGCTTACATCGTGTAGGTCCATTCCTTCGGTAATCATCCTTTTTGCGAGCAGGGCGCGGTGGTTACAGAACAGATCCTTGGGTTTGAGCCCAATAGCGGCTTCAACGTGGCGCTGAAGCTGAACAACGGTGAAGCCGAGCTCTTTGGCCACTTGACGAACGTTGAAATTGTGTTGCTCGGCGAGCTGGAGTAAATCCACCCCCGACTTATCGTAAACGCGGTCTCCTTTACGGAAAAAAGGTGTGGGTGTGGCTGGTCGGCTCATAAGTTGAGTATTTGTTAACTAAGTATGACTATAAACCATGAAATCAGGACAAGCACGGTTTTTTTTCATGTTAGATTAATTTTTCTGTAATAATTTCCATTTTTGTGCCAAATTAATGGTCAACCAAACGACTCACTTGTGTGTGGGGACGGTTTTCGCCATGCGGAGACAGTCCTTTGATGTGCTGTTAGTCGGGCGGTCTCAACTCCATCGCACCCTTACCCAGCCCATGTCGACACCAACTTCTGTACCTACGAACAACAGCGTTAAGTTCGAGAATAGTCAGGGGCACGCACTCAGTGCCAATATTTTGCGCATGCGTCGTTATACCATCTCATTTGAGATCTATAACCCGTATAGTGTGGTTCAGCTCTCCGAGGTGCTAAAGGGGTTTCGGATACGCCTGAATGGTCGGCTGATCTACGATGGTGAAGCAGTTGTCTCAAGTATCGTAAATACTGGTGTCCTATTAGTGTGTGAGGCGACGCTTTCGAGTGGCTGGAAAGAGGTGGATTTCCTCGCAAGTTCAGATCAGAGAGGTGGACTGGTATCTCAGTTTGAGGAGTTTGTACATGACTGGAAACGGGCGCACCACGTGTCCTCCGATTTTAAATTACAAGTAGCGGATATGCAGAACATGCTCATTGGGATGAGGCGCTGGCTTGAGCAAATTGATCTGGGTATAAGGTCCAATGATACAGCAGACCCTGGAGGGCTGGAGGAGCAGGTGATTTCTGAAATTGAGCAGAGTATTGTCAACGAATGGTATCCCATGATGACGGGGTTTGAAAACTGTTCTCGCTCGATTGCCCTTATCGAACAGCCTGCTCACAAGTTCTACATTAGGCGCCAAATTCATCCGCTGGTATTATGTTCGCCGTTTACTTACCGCACCTACACAAAACCGCTGGGGTATGCGGGTGACTATGAAATGGTGAATATGATGCTGGGCAACCCGTATAAGGGTGTGAACCTGTATTCCAAGCTGCTGAACCGTGTGTTTTTGGAAACAGCCCCCGTGGTGGCGCACCGAAACCGAATCAAGTATCTGGTGGAAGTTCTGGAGACGGAGGCGCACAGATGTTTTGAATCTGGGAGGCGACTCAAGGTTCTCAACCTTGGGTGTGGCCCGGCGCAGGAAATACAGTCATTTATCAAGACTAAGGAAATTAGTGATCAATGTGACTTTACATTGTTAGATTTCAATAAGGAGACTCTGGATTACACCTCCAAGTTGCTCAATGACATGATTTCGGGGATGGGGCGTGGAACCCGGATCGAAACGATTGAACGTTCCGTTCATCAGCTCCTCAAGCAAGCGAGCAAGGGGGATGTGGATATGGAATGGGAGTCATACGACCTGGTTTATTGCGCAGGCTTGTTTGACTATTTGTCGCAGAAAGTTTGCAAGCGCCTCGTAGAGCTATTTTCCAAACTAATTTGCACCAATGGTCTCGTCGTGTTTACCAATGTGGCTTCAACCAACCCGAGTATTGGATGGATGGAGTATGTGCTGGAGTGGAATTTGGTTTACCGTAGTGACTGGGAAATGCTCGATCTGATTCCGCTCAATGGGACCGTGTTGAAATCTGATCTCAAGAGGGATGAGACTGGAGTGAATCTATTTTTGGAGCTGCGTAAAATCCCTATGCATCAAGGGTGATACTGATTACTCGCCATGATTTCCAAGTCTAAAAAAGAACAGCAATGGGAGCAGTTTGAGGAAAGCGAGTCGATTCACAGACGGCAGAGCTACAAGCGGGCAGCTGTTCTTGCGACAGTCTTTATCATTGCCGCAGCCAGCCTTGATTGGGTGGTGTTCCGCGAAATGTTTAAGGCCTTTTTTGGTGCTCGGCTTGTTACAGGCGCGTTGTTGCTTTTGGTGTTGTTTGGTTTAACGGTGACGACTAACCGGACACTTTTCCGGATTATGGGGCACTGTGTCGCGTTGTTGCCCATGTTGGTAATTGATTGGATGATCTATCATACCGGCGGTGGCAGTTCTCCATACTACGGTGGTCTATGCACGGTTCTGGTTGGTGCAACTTTGATACTTAGATGGCCGACAACGGACAGTATTATAAACGC
>JARFPV010000548.1 GCA_029288115.1 Akkermansiaceae bacterium
GCACCAAGCAGAGGATCGATAAAAACCAGCTCCCCCTGAACCTCGTCTTCCAAAACAACGGCTACTACACAGCAGGCTGCGGCAAGATTTCCACTACCCCGAACCACGCGGGTGGGACGTTTACAAAAACAATCTCCCACCCGCAAAAGTCCCCGTCACCAAAGACCAGTTAGGCAAGGAGATCGGCCTGAGTTATGGCATTGTAGAAACCGACAACGATAGCGACACATCCGATGGCAAACTCACCGACTGGGCGATCGAACAATTAAAAGCCGAACACAAGAAACCCTTCTTCATCGCACTCGGCCTGCGCAAACCCCACCTGCCGTGGCAGGCACCACGGAAGTATTTTGACCGCGTGAAGCTCGAGGACATCAAACTCCCAAAGACCCAGGAAAATGACCTGAACGACATCCCCCATGCCGGCAAGGCATTCGCAAAATCAATCGTCGGTTTCAATCCCATCAATGACCACCAAACCATCACCGCCGATGACGGCGCATGGCAGCAATTGGTCAGGGCATACCTCGCCACATGCTCGTTTGCCGACGCCAACGTCGGACGCATCCTAACTGCCCTCGAGAAAAGCCCCCACGCTAACAACACCATCATCATACTCTGGGGCGACCACGGATGGCACCTGGGAGAAAAAGAACACTGGCGCAAGATGTCACTCTGGGAACGAGGCACCAAAACTCCCTTCATCATCAAAATGCCGAACACAAATGGCAACACTCAAAACATCGAAGCCCCCGTCAGCCTACAAGATATCTTCCCCACTCTGGTCGACCTCTGCAAACTTAAGGTGACTCAACAACTCGACGGCAACAGCCTGAAACCCCTGCTAACCAATCCCGATACCAAGTGGGACAAACCCGTCATCATCTCCCACGGCCCAGGAAATTTCGCCGTACGACAAGATCACTGGCGACTCATCCGCTACGCCGACGGCAGCGAGGAACTCTACGACCTCTCCAAGGACGCACACGAATTCACCAACCTGGCCAACCAAGCCGATCACAAAAAAACCCTCAGCGAGCTACGCTCCCACCTCCCCAAAACCTGGCCATACATCATGGGCCCACGGTTTAAAAAATTCTCCGACTCTTTCTCGCCACCACCCAAGCAGCAGAAAAAATAAAGTTCACCCAATGACCCAGACACATAAGCTCGCCGTTTTCTCAGCGCTTTACGCGCTTCTGCTCTCCATGGCCACAGGAGCAGAACCCCCAGCCATCAAAAATGTCCTGCTCATCGTTTCCGATGACCTCAAGGCAAGCTCGCTAGGCTGCTACGGCAACACCATCTGCAAAACCCCCAACCTCGATAAACTCGCAAGCCGAGGCATCGTATTCAATAACGCTTACTGCCAGGGAACATGGTGCGCACCGTCACGCGTGTCGTTCATGTACAGCCGCTATACCGACAAATTAGGCACCAACATGGCAGAACACTTCAAAAACAACGGCTCATACAGCGCTCGGGTCGGGAAAATCTATCACATGCGCGTGCCCGGCGACATCATCGATGGCACCGACGGCAATGATGTCCCAAGCTCATGGACGGAACGATTCAACTCCAAAGGCCAAGAGGCACACACCCCAGGCAACTACGCCTGCCTCAACCTCAATATTTTCACCGATAAACTCGAAGACCGCGAGTCCACCCGCATGCCTAACAGAATGTTTGTTTCCGTCGAATACGAAGGCAACGGCTCCGATCAACCGGACTACAAAACCGCCACCAAAACCATCGAGCTGCTCCGCAAACATAAGGACAAACCCTTCTTCATCGCAGCCGGACTGGTTCGCCCCCACTACCCGAACGTAGCACCGAAACAATACTTCAACCAATACCCGTGGCAAAATATGCCGCTACCCAAAGTCATCGACAACGACCTGGATGACATTCCCAGACCAGGTCGTGCTGGCTCCACAAGCGCCAACAACCAGATCGGCAAATACCCCGACAACCAAAAACGCATGTGGGCCGCCTACTACGCCACGGTCACCTTCATGGACGATCAGGTCGGACGCATCATCGACGAGCTCGACAAACTCGGCCTGCGCGACAGCACTGCGGTCGTTTTCCTTAGCGACCATGGCTACCACCTTGGCGAACACACCTTCTGGCAAAAATCCAACCTGCATGAAGAAGTCACGCGGGTGCCGCTGATCGTTTCTGCTCCGGGAATCAAACCGGGAAAGACAAATGCCATCACCGAACTAGTCGATATCTACCCGAGCCTGGCAGAACTCGCTGGCCTGACCACCCCGAAGGAAGTTCAGGGGAAAAGCTTTGTCCCTGCGATGAAAAACCCTGCGGCATCATCTGGGAAAGGAGCACTCTCATTTCACAATGGCATTTCACTGCGTGGAGAAGATTTTGCCTACATGCGCTACCGCGACGGTAGTGAAGAGTTCTACGACATGGTGAATGACCCACTACAATTCACCAACCTCGCATCCAAGGCTGATCACCAGAAAAAGGTAGCTGAAGTCCGTAAGCAGTTCGACGCCCGACTCAAGAAAGAAGGCCTCAAGATGCAGCCCAAAAAGAGAAGAAAGTAAATCGACTCGTTGTATACTTGCAGGTAATTACCAATATCCGTCCTATGAATATAAAAAACACACTCACACTTGCCTCTGTCGTTTCCGTTCTTTTCTCGGCGACTGCAATAGCCGCCAAAGAGACCCCAAAACAAAAACCGAACATCCTCCTCATCGCCATCGATGACCTGAACGACTGGATCGGATGCCTCGGCGGTCACCCGCAGGCGAAAACACCCAATATGGACCGCCTCGCCGCCCAGGGCGTGCTCTTCGCCAACGCCCACTGCCAATCACCCGTCTGCAACCCGTCACGCGCCAGCATGATGACCTCACTCTACCCGGAAACCTCCGGCATCTACTTCCTCAATCCAGATCTCTCCGCCTCACCCGTCGCCGTCAAAAACACCCTGCTCCCAAAACGCTTCCAACAGGAAGGCTACCACGTCTCCGCAGCCGGCAAGCTCTTCCACGGCGGCCAAAACAACAAATACTTCCCCAACTACGCGGGTGGTTACGGCGGCTTCGGGCCGAAGCCAAAAAAGAAAATCTCACCCTTCCCCGGCCACCCGCTCTGGGACTGGGGCGTCTTCCCTGAAACAGATGAACAAATGCCCGACCACAAAATCGCCGCATGGGGAGTCCAGGAATTGCAAAAGAAACACGACAAACCATTCCTCATCGCCACCGGATTCTACCGACCCCACGTCCCCCAGTTCGCCCCACAAAAATGGTTCGATATGTACCCAATCGATAAGGTTCAGCTGCCCAAGGTGATGAAGGATGACCTCGGCGACCTCTCCCAATACGGCATCAACCTGACCCGAATGAATCACGTCGCACCCACCCACGAATGGGTCACGAAAAATGACGAGTGGAAACCTCTCGTCCAGTCCTACCTCGCCTGCGTCAGCTTCGTCGACCACCAGGTCGGCAAAGTCCTCGATGCCCTCGAAGCCAGCCCTTACAAGGACAACACCTACATCATCCTCTACACCGACCACGGGTTCCACCTCGGCGAAAAAGAACGCTGGGCAAAACGCAGCCTCTGGGAAGACAGCACCCGCGTGCCCATGATCGTCGTCGGACCCGGACTCGCCAAAGGCAAGGTCTGCACCAAACCGGTCGAACTGCTCGATATTTACCCGACGTTGTTAGAAATCACAGGTGCCAAAGCCGACTCTAAACTCGAGGGCAACTCGATGCTGCCTCTCCTCAAAGATCCCTCCGTCGCATGGCCACACCTGGCACGCACAAGCTTCGGCCCAAAAAACGTCGCCATCCGCTCCGAACGCTACCGCTACATCCACTATTCCGACGGCACCGAGGAGTTCTACGATCACTCGTCCGACCCCCACGAGTGGAATAACCTGATCAAAAAGAAATCATTGGCAAAAGAGATCCAAAAACACCGCGCCGCCATGCCCACCAAATACCACGCCGTGCTCGGCAAACGCTCCACAGGCCACAAAGCCTACGAAGCCAGCGAAGCCGCCGCTAAATCACCCAAGTAAGCATCCATTCCTGTCTAAAAACCCCCTCCTTCTCTCATGAAACTCGCCACTCGAGCCATCACCCTTTCACTCCTTCTCCTGCAGTCGGCGCTCGCCGAACGCGTCGAGCACAACAGCTGTTACGCAGAATGGAATGACGGGGAAATCACCATTGGCAACAGCCTGATCGAAAGGAAATGGACGATCGACAAAGGTTTGCTCAAAGCCGCATCCATCAAGGATAAGAATACCAACACCGAATGGCTCCGCCAGCCAGGACGCCAACCCGCACCCCACCCCGGCGGCGACCTCGCTAGCGAAGATCGTGCGCTGACATTCGCATCACTCAAAGGGAAACAAAATCCCGTCGAGCAAGATTCACTCGTGGTCAACCTCACCGCCAAAGGAAAACAAAACACACTCAGCTACCAGTTCCAAATCTTCCCCAGCTCCGCCAGCGTCACACTCAGATTCACTCCCGACGCCGATGTCAAAGCCACCGACAAAGCAACAGCCGAGAAAAATGAAAAACAACCCGACGGCATCGAAGGCCCAGCCAAACCGAAACCTCGACGCGGCCAGCCGATCGAAGCCCTCGAGGACCTCATGCTCGCACCCCTGCACCTGCGCTACACCCAAGTGGAACTCAAGGACCAAACCGACCACCACGACGAGCTCGTCTTCGAGAAAACCTGGCTGCCACTGCACGATAATTTTGAGGCCGCATGCAATGTCTTCTACACCGAGGACGCCCTGACCCAACAAGGACTGATCTTCGTCAAACTCGGCCCACTGCCCCACGCACGCCCGATCAAATCGGCCTGGGACGCGAAAGTCGCCGGTGGCGGTCGACGACTCATGTTCGCAGGACAGGGATACCCATGGGCCATTATCACCTACTCCGGTGGCCGACCCGGCCGTATCGCCGCCATGCAGGATTACCAACGCTGCATCCGCGAATATCAATCCGATCGCGACGGCATGTTCCTCAGCAACACCTGGGGCGACCGCTCACGCGATTCACGGGTGAACGAAAAATTCCTCCTCAAGGAAGTCGATGCCGGTGCCCGACTCGGCGTCGATGTCGTCCAGGTCGACGACGGCTGGCAAAAAGGAAAAACCGGCAACTCCGCCTTCGGTAAAGGTGCCTGGGGGAACTTCCGCTCCGCCAACCCAGAGTTCTGGAAACCCCACCCGGAACGCTTCCCTAACGGCCTAAAACCACTCGTCGATGCCGCCCGTAAGAAAAACATGAAGTTCGGACTCTGGTTCGGCCCGGACGCCGAAGAGGACATGAAGAACTGGGAGCTCGATGCCAAGGTCCTGCTCGGATCGTTCGAAAAAGAAGGCGTCGAGTACGTCAAAATCGATGCCGTGGAAATGAAAAGCCCAACCGCAGAAGCCAACCTGAACCGCTTCTACAACACCGTGCTCAAGGAGACCAACGGCCGCGTCGTCTTCGATGCCGACGCCACAGCAGGCATCCGCCCCGGTTACTTCGGCACCATCCACGTTGGCCCGATCTTCCTGGAGAACCGCTACACCGATTGGAAAAAATACTGGCCACACCACACCCTGCGCAACCTCTGGACGCTCACCTCCCACGTCGACCCCGTCCGCCTGCGCATGGAGTTCCTCAACCAGACCCGCCACGCCGATAAGTATGGCGACGACCCACTCGCCCCTGCCCAGTATCCACCCGACACCCTCTTCGCCAGCATCATGTTCTCCAGCCCGCTCGGATGGTTCGAGACCTCCAATCTGCCGGAAAACTACTTCAAAACCATCCCACCACTCGTCAAAGCCTGGAAAAAAGAACGCGCCGCAATCTTCTCCGGCCACATCATCCCGATCGGCCAAGCCCCCGACGGCTACGCCTGGACCGGATTCTCCTCCACCAGCAAAGACCGCCAAAGCGCCCGACTCGTCATCTTCCGCGAACTCAACAGCAGCCCAACGTGGTCAACTGAGATCCCGCTGCTCAAAAACAAAGACGCCAAGGTCACCGTCCTCGGCGGCAAGGGAACCGCCAGCATCCAAGACGGCAAACTCAAGGTGGAAATCCCCGACACCCTGCAGTATCTCTTCCTCCGCGTCGCGTCTGAATAACGAGCTAGATTTTTGCTAAAGGTAGGACAAGTTTGCAACTTGTCAGCAGGATGTGTGGTTCGTCTAGGCTAGGGTTGATTGCTCCATGGGTTGCCGACAAGTTGCAAACTTGTCCTACTTTCACTCTGGTCCACCCCACATTCACCTTGCTCTTCCCCCTCAATCCCGTAGCGTTTCATCCATGAAATCGCTCCCCAAATCTATCGCAGCTGCCCTCGCTCTAACTGCTGCATTTTCTCCCCTGACCGCCCAGGCTCACAACTGTGCCGTCACCGACATGGCTAAGGCCGCCAACCTCTTCATCACCTCTCTTGACGACGAGCAAAAAAAAGAAGCTGTCTTTGAATGGAAAGACGACAAGCGCCAAGGCTGGCACTTCGTTCCTGATAAATTCATCAAGGGCGAAAAGATGCGTTACGGCGCCTGCATCAAAAAGATGACCCCACGCCAGCGTATCCTGGCCCATGCCTTACTCAGCACCGCCATGAGCAATAAGGGCTACCTCCAGGCCAGCACCATCATGACGCTTGAGCAGCTGCTGCACGACATGGAAAACAAGAACCCAATCCGCGACCCCGAGCTCTACTACGTGTCCGTCTTTGGCAAGCCGTCCAATAAAACCACCTGGTCGTGGCGATTCGAAGGCCACCACCTCTCACTCAACTTCACCATCGTCAACGGCAAGCACGTGTCCGTCACCCCCTCATTCTTCGGCACCAACCCGGGCCATGTGAAGGAAGGCACTTACAAAGGCACCCAGGTCCTCAAGGCGGAGGAATCTCTGGCGTTTGAACTTGTGAAGTCGCTCTCCCCCGAACAGAAAAAAGCAGTCGTCATCGCCGACAAAGCACCGCGAGACATCATCACCGGCCAAGACCGCAAGGTAAACAAGGGAGCGTTCTCACCCGTCAAAGGCATCGCATTCGGCAAGCTGAACGATGCTCAACAGAAGGTTCTCCTCAAGCTAACGAACGAATACGCTGCCAAGTAC
>JARFPV010000641.1 GCA_029288115.1 Akkermansiaceae bacterium
CCTCAGATGGGTGTAACCTACCAGTTCTCTTTGGCGAAAGGCATCAAGAACCGCGAGGGAGCCGTGCTTCCGAATAAGGTTCTTAAAACGATTGTGGCGGAACCATTCAGGGTGATGGGCTCGAGTCGCAGATCGGCATCTACCTCATACACGCGGCAACCGGCATATTATATTTATTTCAATGACAGCATCGATCCTGAAAAAGCGGCAGGACATTTCATTTTCAAGAATAAAGATGGCATACAGGTGGCGGCCAAAGTCCGACAAGCGGTTTGGGGCGATATCAAGTCACGCTACTACCGCGGCAGCACCTGGCAGCAGAGGTTTCAGGCTGCAAAATCCGGCAAAAAAATCGAGCTCCCTCAAGAACTCAACACGCCAATCCCTAATGCGCTCATGGTGACATCCACCAGTCCACTTCCCGTTGGGGACAAGTGGTATCTACACGCACTGAAAAACACTCCGAACGCAGCAGGAACCGCGAAGGATCTCAGTGGTCGAAACATTTGGATTGGCGACATCGATCCGTTCGAACTTCAAAGCATTTATCCCTATGTGGCGGCGAACGAACCACGCCAGATTCACGTTTCATTCAACGCGGCATTGCCAGAAAAAGCGAGCCAGGAACAACTCGCCCAGTTTGTCCACATCGCCCCAGCATTAAAAAATGCCAAATACAAAGTGCTTGGAAAAATGCTCATCGTGGACGGCGATCTGCGCCAGCATGACAAATGGGTGGTCACCCTGAATCAGTCGGTCACCTCGCGCAATGGTCTGGTGCTGGAAAAAACCAAGCCCCGCGAAATCACATTCAGGACCGTACCCTCAGCCCTCGCCCTGCCCTCCCATGACTCGGCCCAGTATGCCAATGGCAACCGTCTCTACGCGCTCGACACAGTCAATATCGGATCCGTCCGCATCCGCGTGAAACAACTCAAGCCAGATCAAGCCGTGCGTACCATCCAAGGCTTCCGCCACTACAAAGGCAGTGGACACAACGGCAGCGACATCGACCCCGAACATCCCATGCCATACTCACTCATCGATGGCAAAACCGTTTACGACCGCACCATATTTCTCGATAACAAAATCGACACCTCCCGCGAACTGGCTCTCGATTGGAATGAAATTCTTCCCAAGGGTGACAAAACAACAACGTTTTTTGTCTCGGTGGAAGGCTCTGCCAAAAACGGAGCACGCGGCGGCAACCGTCTTGCCCAATCCATCGTCCAACTAACCGACATCGGCCTCTGTTGGAAAATCAACGACAAGCAAGCAGTGATCTATGCGTTTTCCTGTGAGACAGGCAAACCTCTCGCCAATGTGAAGCTTCAGGTGTTCGCCGAAGACGCCCAACCTGGCAGAACAGCAACAACCGATGCCAGCGGAATTGCGCGCGTTCCACGGAGCGATGCAGCACGCCACTTGCGCGCCACTCACGGAAAAGACTGCTACATTATCCCGTTCGACAACACATTGGATACCGTCGCGCTGTGGCGATTCCCCGTAGATGTCGACTGGAACCACCTCAAGGGGTGGAAGCGCAATGCACTCCTATTCACCGACCGCAACCTCTACCGCCCGGGAGAAACTGTTAGACTGAAAGGAATCGTCCGCCGCTTCATCGATACCCGAATCGAATTTGCGACTGACAAGAAAGCACAACTCATCATCACCGATAGCGCATCACGCGTACTGGTCGACAAAGAGGTCAACCTGTCCTCGACAGGCACTTTTGACCACACACTCAAACTGCCCGCTGAAACGGTCGGACGTTTTCGCATCAAGCTCGTGCTCGCCGAAGATCCCGCTCATGCGAACGAAAGCTCATGGGTTGCGGACCAGTATCGGATTTTCCGTCACACAATCAACGTGCAGGAATTCCGTCGCAATGCATACGAGGTGATTTCCAAAATCCCGCAGGCAAAACCCGGCGACCCCAGTATCAATCTGAATCTCGAAGCCAAGTACTACCAGGGCCAACCTGTGAAAAACGGCAAGGTTGAATGGTATTTCGATGCCACTCAAACGGGATTTTATCCAAACAAATTCCGTGATTACCTGTTCGGTGATCACCGCAGCTATGACCCATGGTATTGGAGCCATTACTTCGGCTACGGCGATGGTGGTGTTCACAGGAAAAAAGCCGACCGCAATGGCGAAGCAGTATTAGACGAGAATGGCAAGACCGCTATATCCTTCGACTTACCAAAACTCGACTTCCCCTCCGCGCTATCAGTCAGCGTGCATTCGGAAGTCACCGACTCGCGTGACCAAACGATCAGCAAACGCAGCCGCACCACCGTGCATCCTGCTGATACATATGTCGGTATTTCCCGCATTGATCGACTGATCCGCGTGGGCGAAGATCCGAAGCTGGAAATCGTCGCAGTCGACACCAAAGGCGAGCCACGCAAAGAGCCGGTGAAGATTACCGCTATCATCGAACGTGAATTCCACGAGGCAGTGAAAATCCGGTCCGCTGACGGCAAGGTATCTGTGAAGAACACCAAAAAGACTGAGAGAGTCAGCGAGCAGGAGTTGACCATTGATCCCAACAAGGCGAACACACTTTCATTCACTCCGGAACATGGTGGTCGTCACACCATAACACTTGAAGGCACTGATGCAAAAGGGCGTGAGTTCACAACAGCCTCGCGAATCTACATCTATGGATCCAAGGAATACCCATGGGCTGTTGAGGATGGCATGAAGATCAAGCTCGTGCCCGAGAAAAAACGTTACAAGCCCGGCGACACAGCACGCATTCTGGTCATGACCCCGATAGAAGGCACTGCTCTGGTCACTGTGGAACGTGCCGGGGTACACCGTGAGTATCGCCGTGAATTGAAAGCGGACAACCCCGTCATTGAACTCCCCTTGACCGATATGGACGCGCCTAATGCATTCGTATCCGTGGTTGTTATCCGTGGTGCCGATGCCAGTCCGCGCAAGCACAAGGAGCCCGTGCTCAAGCTCGGCTACTGCACACTGAATG
>JARFPV010000020.1 GCA_029288115.1 Akkermansiaceae bacterium
GTGCTCTACGGTGTCGTGGATGCCGCCAGTATCATGCACGACGGATAAGGTGCCGTACTTCGGGCTAACCATCTGGGGCAGGCCACAGGGCTCGAACCGCGATGGCATTAGCATGAAATCCGCAGCGGCGTATCCAAGGCGGGAGTCGCACTCATTGAAGTCCATCACTGCCACTCGGTCGTGCAGGTTGTGCATTTGAACGATATTTTGAAAATGCGGGAAAAACTCACCATTGGCGATGATGGCAACCTGGAGCCCGATGTCTGAGTAGTCAGCGACGGTTTGGTATAGAATATCGGCCAGCAACTGGCAGCCTTTCTGCATGGGATCGAGCCGGGATGGCCAGAACAGCAGCGGCGCATTCGGGTCCACGTTCAATCCGGCTTTCTCTTGAAGAGCGCGCTTATTAATCGCTTTTCCTTCCATGACGTTTTCATGATCATACTTGAACTCGAGGCACGAATCCGTGGCGGGATCATAAGAAACATCCGGAGCATTCAGGATACCGCTCGCGCACCCGGCATGTAGTTTGTTAGAAAGCTCGTTACGGATAGAATCGGGAACAAAGCTGTGCTTGCCTTCAACCACCTCGTGAAGGAATGTTTCACTCACAGAGTTGACATGATCCGCAGCAAAAATCCCGGTTGCTAACAGATCCGTAGCATTATCATTCCGCGATTGTTCATAAGAATACGGCGGGTTTTCAAAATACATGTGGTTCCAGAACTCGGCTGCATCAATGCCACGATCCTCGATCTCCGCCATGGTCAATTTTTCCGTATGGATATTATGCAAGGTGAGCAGTGAGGGAATGCCGAAACGACGCGCGGCAGCGGGAATGAGGCCCGTCATCCAATCGTTACAATGAATAAGGTCCGGCCTGACTTGTGGAATGATGTAGTTGATCACGTCTCGCTGGAATGCGAGTGCCATACGTAAGTTCTCATCGGCGTAGACTTCGTCACGATGGTAAAAGACGCGATCTTCCGCCAGGTGGATACGGTCCTTGCCGATATTCTTGCGCACACGATCGTATTCGCGGTTATGCACTTCCTGCACATCGAGGTTAAACATCCTGCGATAGTTCGGTAGTGCGACGTGCACATCCGCGCCCTGGTCATAAAGAGCGCTCACCAATGATGCTGAAACATCCGCCATACCTCCCGCTTTGGCATGCATTCGCTGGGCCATGTTGCCCATGCCTTTGGGCAGATAGGTGATCTCTGGAGTCACCACCAGGATCGTCGGCTTGTCTGGTAAATTCTCTTTTTCCATTTTATCGACAGCCTCTGTGACCTTGGTCGCTGCTTCGGTCATCTCTTTTTCCAGCTTGGCTTGGCTGCGAGGTGTCTTTTTTTTGCTCATGGGGATATTTTTATGCTCTATAACCGACTACAACCTAACCAAGCGCATATCGGCAATCAAGCTTGATGTGGGTTATGACAGAATCGTAGCAACAAATCAGGCTGCGGAATTTCTTCGCGCAGCCTGTGATCGGTCATGGTGATGTTGTTAAAGTGTGTGTGGTTACCGCGCAGCGAGTTGCTTCTCTTTTGCGCGGCGCTCTTTGCTTTTCTTCTCAGCGTCATCACTACGCTGCTTCACCCAAGCGTAGTATTCCTTGCCGTCGATGACTTCTAACGCGCCCTTCATGTTGGCGTGTGACTCGCCGCAAAGCTGAGCACAGACGACATAGGTTTCCAGTTTTTCAACGGGCTTGAACCACATCGGGATTTCCTTTCCTGGAATGCAATCCTGCTGAATACGCATTGGCACGATGGCAAAGTTGTGAATCACGTCCAGCGCAGATAACTGAAGAATACTATTACGGTCCACGGGAAGCCTGAGAGCTCCGTTCGCCACGATGAAGTCATCATCGCCATTGACGTCATCGGGATCGATACCGATCTGGTTCTCACCGTCGATGAGTGAGTGATCTGTGCGACCAAAAATCCCATCGTTGCCCGGGTAGTGATAAACCCAGCTGTATTGACGGCCAATCACGCGCACGCGCGGCGCGTCCTTGTCATTGGCGACCACACGCTCAAATGTGTCCGTGCGTTCAGCCCAGAGTGGGAAGGCGAATCCGAGGAGAAAAACCGCCTCAACAATGATCACGCCAATTTCCAAGTGGGTGGAGACGTGGCTTTTTACTCCCGTGTAGGATGGGGTGGCGTTGTTCTTGTGCCAGAACTTGATGATGGCGATGAAAAAATATGTCGTCCAGCCAATGAAAAGCACAAGCATCAGCCAGTGGATGACGGCATTCATCTGGTCCACCTGGCCACCGTGCTCAGCACTGTTTCCGGGGATAGCAAATAGATCGAGAATAGACATAGTAGATAGTGGTCAGGAAATGGTTATTAGGAAGCAGGGGAGGATGCTGCTCTGGGGAGCCGGGTTAGTCAGAAAGGGAGGGGTCGAGGTTATCCCGCTCGCGTTTAGCGATGCGGACAATAAAAAAGATGATGCCACAGAGCATCGGGATGATGATCAGCAGCATGACGAGCATGGCGTAACCAGCCGCTACCGAGTCCCTGTGTTCCGGTCCTACGCCCATACAGACGGAGCATGCGAGTGTGTTCAGTGTTGTCATCATAGATTGCTAAATGTTTTGAGCTTTACGGTAAAAACGGACTCCATAGATCGGCAGGATAACAGCCGCCAGCGCGCAGCTGCCACCGAAGACTTTAAGCCAGAGTGTTGCTGTGTCCTCGAGGACAAAGGCCCACAACACGACGAACACACACAGCAGGGTCGCCAGCGTGATGAAGATGATATGGAATCCTTTGAGTGACATGTCTGTATTTTGAATGAGATACGGTTATCTGCCGAAAAATGCCTGAAATTCGATGGGATCTGAGT
>JARFPV010000106.1 GCA_029288115.1 Akkermansiaceae bacterium
GATCCAGTCTCGTGGGCTCGGAGATGTGTATAAGAGACAGGATCAAGGAAGTCGCCAAGGACACCGAGACCGGTATTCACGTGATTGTTCTGGATGTCAAAATCCCGGAGCAGGTGCGTGTAGGCACTGAACTCGCGATTCGCCGCGGCACCGGCATCATCGGACGCCTCAGTGTCTCCAGTATGACCGACGGCAATGTCTTTGCAGACCCCCTGCCCGGCACCTTCCCCGGAGGCGATATCGATGTCAAAACGGGTGACGAGCTGATTAAGCCGCCACTATAGGCGGGCATTGATTTGCGTCTCTTTTCTCCACCGCTTGCAAGCTTTGCCAAGAGGTGTTAGTATCATTGCTATGCGAATTGCTGTGAATTATTTTACCAAAGCTGCTGTGCCGTTACTCATAGCAGGAAGTTTTTTTCCTTACACTAACGGTGCAGAAGAATCGTCCTCCGTGGCCAACGACCCCGGGTATCTGACGTTTTTCCTCGATAACGATCTGTTTGCAGGCACCGATCAGAATTACACCAACGGGGCACGGATTTCCTACATCACTGAAGGTCGGCCCATTATCGATATCCCTTTTATTCAAGAAAGCTTACAGCGATTCAGCGCCGACGGAGAAGGCAAGTCGCTGCTACAACGCATTTGGGGCTTTGAAGACCCTAACAAAGTGAAATACAGTTACGGCTTTGCACTCACCCAGCTGATGTACACGCCTAAAAATCTGCTCACCCCCACCGCCCCCCCGGGAGAACGACCCTACGCAGGATGGGCTGGGATCGGATTTTCTCTCCATGCACGTGATGAAAGGATACTAAATACGGTTGAAATCTCCCTTGGCGTGGTCGGCCCACACGCTCGCGCCCAGGAAACCCAAAACTTCATCCACGATCTACGAAACATCGACAAGTTCCGCGGCTGGGATAGCCAGATACCCAACGAAGTGACCCTCAATCTGCATTTTGAGCAAAAGCGGCGCTGGACTGACCTTCGTAAACTCGACCTCCCGTTTGACCTAGAGATCGATGGATTTCACGAGACGGGTTACTCGCTCGGCACCCAACTCACCGAGGCGCACCTGGGTTTTCTGATCCGGCTTGGCTGGAACTTGCCGATTGAGTTTTCAGATGCGCGTCTCACACCCACCGCGCACACGCAGAGGCTGTTTTCCGGCGATTCCTCGAATAACCACAAGTGGTCGTTTTACGTGCTCGGAGGTGCGCGTGTCTCCGGTGTCCTTCATGACATCACACTCGATGGCCCGGTGTTCCGCGACTTCAACACCGGCGTTAAACGCGAACCCTGGGTAGGTGAGGTCTATGCTGGATTTGGTGTGCGTTATGTCGGCTGGGAGTTCAACTACGTGCACACTTTTCGGAGTAAGCAGTTCAAGTCGCAGAACGAAAGCCAATCGTTTGGATCCATCGCCATCCGCAAGCGTTTTTAAATTAGCATGCGCCTCACTTCCATGCTGGCACCCGCCACGCTGATCGTTTCAGCGTTGCATGCCCAGCCCACCGAGGACAGCTATCTTGAAGAGGGAAAAACTTACCATCAGCCGGCAAAGATCAGCCCCAGCCAGCTGGACGGTTTTTCAATCTACACCGATAGCCAAAGCAAACTCACCCGTACGGCACTTGAGAGCATTCCCACAAGCAAGTGGCTGAAGTATAAGTATGGTGGTTCCTCACCCGCTGCGGGAGGATTCGATTGCTCGGGAGCGATGTATTACGTTCTGCGCAAGGCAGGCTACAAACCTCCGCGAACATCTGCGCAGCAATTCATCTGGCTACGGGACAAGGGCGCCATCAATAAGGTCTCCGAGAAGGTGACCAAGCTCGACGACCCGTCAATTAGCAAACTGAAACCAGGCGATCTTCTTTTTTGGACGGGCACCTATGCTCCCACAGATGGGCGGACAGTGAAAATCACCCACGTATCGATGTACCTTGGCAAAGAAAAAGACGGCAGGCACGTGATGGCGGGTGCTACCAAAGGGCGCAGTTATCGAGGTAAGAGAGGCGATGGATTTGGCGTTTACGATTTCAAGCTGCCTGGCAAGGGTAGTCGATCAAAGTTTGTTGGCTACGGCACACCACCCGCGCCACCAGTGAGAAAAAAATGATAGGCAAGCAAAGCGAGACAAGTAAGACTCCTCGCCATGAAGATGTTCACCACCATTGCTGCATTAATCATTTCTGTCACCCCGCTGCTTAGCGCAGCCGACAAACCCAACGTGGTTATTATCTACGGCGACGACGTGGGTTGGGGAGATTTAGGCTGCTATGGTGCCAAAAAAATCCCGACCCCACACCTCGATAAACTCGCCGGCGAGGGTCTGCGTTTTACCGATGGCCACTGCTCGGCTGCAACCTGCACACCATCACGGTTTTCCATGCTTACAGGGATTCATGGATTCCGCCATGGTGTGCGCATCCTGGCACCGAATGCCCCCATGACGATCAAACCGGGAACGCTTACCCTCCCGCAACTGTTCAAAAATGCCGGCTACACAACGGCAGTGATTGGCAAGTGGCACCTTGGCATTGGGGACGGAAATACACCCGTTGATTGGAACGGAGATGTAAAACCGGGACCGCTGGAGATTGGTTTCGACTACTCGTTTCTGCTGCCCTCGACCAACGACCGGGTCCCATGCGTTTACTTGGAAAACCACCGTGTTGTGGGTCTTGATCCAAACGACCCATTGTATGTCAGCAAAACAAAACCAGAGGGCTTTAAGGGTACGGTTTATCCAGACGGCAGGAAAGACCGCTCTGCGATGACTTACTACCAAAGCACTCACGGTCACAACCACTCCATCATCAATGGCATTGGTCGCATCGGCACCATGTGGGGCGGAAAATCCGCACTCTGGAATGATGAAACCATGGCTGACGAATTCGCTAAACAAGCACGGAAATACATCTCTGCTCGCAAAGGAAAAAAAGAACCCTTCTTCCTGTTCTGGTCGGCTGCGGACATCCATGTGCCACGCGCTCCCCATCCACGTTTCAAGGGGAAATCCGAGCTCTCATATCGAGGTGATGCCATGGTGCAGCTCGACTGGTGCGCTGGCGAGATCACCAAAGCACTGGAAGAAAACGGTCTGAGCAAAAACACCATCGTCATTTTTTCCAGCGATAACGGCCCGGTTTATGACGATGGTTACGATGACGGTACCACAGTCAAAACATCCACCCAGGAAATGGATCGCGGCCACGATGGATCAGGCCCATGGCGTGGCGGAAAATACCAAATCTACGAAGGTGGCACACGCGTCCCGCTCATTATCCGTTGGCCTGGAAAAATCAAACCCGGCACCTCTCCAGCTACGGTGAGTCAGATCGATTTTCTGGCATCATTTGCAACAATGTTAGGCAGCCCACTGAAGCCCGACCAAGCCATCGATTCCCGCAACAACCTCAATGCTTTGTTAGGAAAAGACGCCCAAGGAACTCGTATCCTTGTCGAAGAAGCCAAAGGCATCGCCATTAGGGACGGAGAATGGAAATACATCCCCGCGGGGACAGGAAAAAAGAAAAAGATGGCTGGCCAGCTCTACAACCTGAAAACTGACCCCGGTGAGCAAGATAACGTGATCAGCAAACACCCTAAACGAGCCCAGGCGATGCAAAAAATTCTTACGGCAAAAATCAAGTCAGACAAAGGTGTGCGCGCCGCTCTCTCTGAGTGATCCCCCAACACCCACTTGGATGAAAATCATTTCCCATCTTGCTCTGCTGGCATTGTTTGCCGGCACGTCTCTCGCACAGAAAAAACCCAACTTCGTTTTTATCCTCGCTGACGACCTGGGAATTAAGGACATGTCTGTCGAGGGTTCCACCTACCACGAGACGCCTAACATTGATACCATTGCCAAACAGGGCATGCGTTTCATCAATGGCTATTCAACGTGCCAGGTTTGTTCTCCGTCACGTGCCAGTATCATGACAGGAAAATACCCCGCTCGGCATGGGGTGACCGATTGGATTGGCGCGGCATGGGGCACAAAATGGAAACGCAACGACAAGGTATTACCACCAGAGTATGTGCTTGAACTGCCAGAGGATGACACCACCCTGGCAGAGGCACTTCGGGACGGAGGATACGCAACGTTTTTCGCCGGCAAGTGGCACATCGGAAACACCCCTCCAGAGGAGCACGGGTTTGAAATCAACAAAGGCGGCTTCCACCGCGGCTCCCCTCCGGGAGGTTACTTTTCTCCTTACAAAAACCCAAGCCTCCAAGATGGACCTGCCGGCGAAGCTCTACCGATCCGACTCGCTAACGAGACCGCTGAATTCATTTCTAACAACAAAGAGAAACCATTTCTTGCCTACCTATCGTTTTACTCCGTACACGGACCAATCCAGACAACCCCGGAACTGTGGAAAAAATACCGCGATAAGGCACAAAAAAACCCTCATCAAGGAGAGCGATTCATTGTTGATCGTGTTCAACCCGTGAGACAGGTACAGGACTGCCCAAACTACGCCGGCATGATGGAGTCCATGGACAAAGCGGTGGGTATTGTGCTCAATCAGCTCCAGACTTCTGGTGTGGCAGACAACACAATCATCATCTTCACCTCCGACAATGGTGGCGTTTCCTCCGGTGATGGGTTCGCCACCTCGTGCCTGCCACTACGCGGCGGCAAGGGTCGTCAGTGGGAGGGCGGAATTCTCCAACCCTACTACATCTGTGCACCCGGCATCACAAAACCCGGCAGCAAGAATACCACTCCGGTCATTGGCACCGACTTTTTCCCAACCATGTTAGAACTCGCTGGTCTGCCACTTCAGCCAAAGCAACACGTCGATGGCATCAGTCTCGTGCCGATGCTCAAGGGAACCACTCAACCTGACCGCACACTTTTCTGGCACTACCCACACTACGGCAATCAGGGTGGCGAGCCATCATCCATCATCCGCAAAAGCGGGTGGAAACTCATCCACTATCATGAGGACGGCCGGGATGAACTCTACAACCTCGCCAAAGACACCGGAGAACAATCCAATCTAGCAACAAAACATCCTGAGAAAACCATGGCTCTGCGCAAGGAGCTTGATGCCTGGCTCAAGGAAACCGGCGCGCGCATGCCAATACCCAATCCTCGTTTCGACGCCGAAAAGCGAGCACAGCAGGATAAGGCCACTCGCACCAAATGGAAGGCACGCCTCGAAAGGCAGCACGCTGATTTTCTTAGTCCAAAATTCAAGCCTAACAAAGACTGGTGGGGTTCGAAGGTGACTGAGGATTAGCACCCGCGCTTTCGACTTACCACCAAAGGATCGCGCACGCGAGCACCGCGACGCCGTAGCCGAGTCCACCCAGGGTCAGCAGCTTGTATCGTCCGTCCGTCTTGGTTGCCCAGGTAATCGTATCACGCATGGTATAAGGCATACCAACCCAGAACAGTCCTTTGAAAATCAGGACGTAAGCAAAAATGGGGATCAACAGTCGGCTCGCTGGAAGCTCCAGATAGGCGGCGTAAAGAAATGGAGCGGCTACCATCAGGGCGAGCAGGCCAAGGCCACGGACTGCAAGAAACTCCTTCACATGCATAATCATGCCGGCAGCGGCGATGGGAACAACGATGCGCAGGATGTTTTTGGCGCGGTTAAAGTCACCAAGATCCATCTGCAGCTTACTGAAGATTCCCAGGCCATCGGGCGCCACAAGCAGCCAGAACCACGCCATGCCGATTCCCATGAACCATGGACCGAGGTAGCGGTTACGGGGTAGTTTTCGGAAAAACTCCTTACTGTCATCGGGCTTGAGCAGCATCCACAGGTGCAAGCCGATCAACCATGCTGCCAGGATATAGCCAGCGGTGCTCAGGGTGATTGTTTCGTAGGGATGCATGGATACGGTAGAGTCGCGGGCGGATACTAGGGTGAAATCCGGCAGTGAAAAGGCTTATTTCAGAACCGGCGTGCCATAAAGCGAGAAGCCTGTGGTTTCTTCAATCAGCACATCGAATATCTCACCGGTCATGCGATCATGATCACCCTCGAAGATAACAATCTTGTTTTGCGCTGTGCGCCCCATCAGGCGAGACTTATTGGTTTTGGAATATCCTGTGCAGAGCACCTCCTGCCGGGTACCGACGAGCTCATTGTTTTTGCGGACTGAAAGTTCATTCACCACTGCAAGTAACGCTTGGTTGCGCTCCTCTTTGACGCGTTCTGGAAGTTGCCCGTCCATTTCAGCAGCAGGTGTGTTGCGTCGTTTCGAGTATCGGAAAACAAACGCGTTATCAAACTCAAGCTCCTTGACCGTATCGATCGTCGCCTGAAAGTCTTCTTCGGTCTCACCTGGGAATCCCACAATGATATCCGTGGTAATCGCGAGATCGGGTCGTGCTGCCTTCATGTTCTGGCAAATCTCAACAAACTTCGCGTGCTTGTACGGTCTGCGCATTTTTTTCAATATCGCATCAGAGCCGGACTGCATCGGGAAATGGATATGGCTGCAGAGTTTCGGCAGATAAGTAAAGGCGTCCACCAGATCCTTGCGGTAGCCAATCGGGTGCGGCGAGGTGAAACGTATCCTTTCAAGACCCTCAATCTCATGAACCGCCTCAAGCAGCTGCACGAAGGGGCTTTTGCCATCGACTTTTTCAAACTCGGTCCGACCATACAAGTTGACGATCTGTCCTAACAACGTCACTTCCTTCACACCCTTGGCGACGAGTGTTTTGCACTCTTCAACGATGTCCGGGATCGGACGGCCGCGCTCTTTGCCCCGTGTATCTGGAACAATGCAGAATGAACAACGCATGTTGCAGCCCTGCATGATGGAAACAAATGCGGTGGTCTGGTTTTCCTGCGTGACGTGGTCGCGAATTGTATTCTGCGAGTCTTTTTCCTCATCAATATCACAGACACTTTCACCGGAAAGTGACAGAGCCGGATCATCCATGCGCATTTCCAGACGCTTGGTCAGGATGTTATCCACATATTCAAAAACCTTATGGTATTTCTGAGTGCCTACCACCACATCGAGGTGAGGGATATTCTGAAACAGCTCCTGTCCCCTGCTCTGCGCCATACATCCCATATAGCCATAGACAACGTGTGGTTTACGCTGACGATGCACCCCCATCATTCCCATCTTGCCGAGCGCCTTCTGCTCAGCCTGATCACGTACAGAACACGTATTTACGAGGATGGCATCCGCCTCCTTTTCCTCTTTGGTGACCGTATAACCGCCTTCCACGAACATCCGGGCAACCTGCTCGGAGTCGCGTTCGTTCATCTGTCATCCGTATGTCTTGATAAATACGTTCGGCATGGGAGGGGCAGATGTAAGAGGAAAGAGTTAAGAATCAAGACTTTTCACCACTCGCTGCGGGCTGCCTCAAGC
>JARFPV010000127.1 GCA_029288115.1 Akkermansiaceae bacterium
GTTTTACTGTCCGTCCCAGTCTTTGGCATAACCATCGCATTGAGACCATTTTTATCGATATTGATACTCGATCCCTCGTAGCTGGCAACGAGCAGTGTGCGGTCGTGGTCGCAGGGTGCCAGATCGAACTGCCGGATGGCGGCGGGGTGGCCAACGATCATGCGGCCGCTGGGCATTTCGAGGACGCGGGATCCGAGAACCGAGTAATCGAGGATCATCTGTTCACCGTGGCGGTAGTGTCCGTTCCATCTGGCGTGATCGGTGTCGAGGTTGCCGTGACCTGGGAACTGTCGGGTTTCTGCGAACGATCCGTTTTTATCGGCCCAGCCGGGTTTGGAGGCATTCTGGAAGATGTTTCCAGTTTCGTTGGCCATATAAATCAGTTTGCCGTGGGAGCCTGTCCATGGAGTGGCGCCCCAGTGCAGACCGCCTTGGTAGACGCTGCTGAAGCGCAGTGTTTCGGTATCGAAGAGTCCGAAGATGTTGTCGTTTTTTGAGAGCTCGAGTCGCAGTCCCTTGAGGGCGCCGGTGCGTTTTTCCCCCTGATAGTAGTCGCCGAACGTGTATGCCCAAACGGATCCGGTATCCATTTGTTGATACCATTTGGTGAAATTGTTTTGCTCGTTTCTGTGTTTGATCCAATCGGCGCGAGTGGCGTGCTCTGCGCTGAGGATGGTGGTAGAGAAAATGAAGCTGATAAGGAGTAGGGTCCGGGACATAATGAGATTGCGAGGTCGCTCGCCGGACTACAGCAGAAACACTGGGATTATTACACCGTAAAGTGAAGTTACCCTAGTTCTGTTTCCAGTTTCTCGATTTTGTCGCTGACTTCGCCCCAGCGCGAGATGGCGTTTTCGAGCTTCTCAGTGAGTGCTTGGTAGGCATTGGTCGCCTGAAGCATTTTATCGCCATCTGATGCAACTTCGGGTGCAGACATGTGCTCGGTGAGTGTTGTTTGAGCGGCTTCGTATTCGGAGATGTTTTTTTCCAGTTCCTCGAGCTCACGTTGGAGCGGTTTGAGAACGTCGTTACGTTTTTTGCGTTCGGCGGCCTCGCGTTTGCGTTGTTCCTTGCGGTTGGTAGAGGTAGCGGACGGTCGGCTCGGCGAGCCAATCCTACCGATCGTGTCCCTACCTTTCTCCTCCTCGATTTTGTCGAGGTAATAGGAAATGTTACCCGCGAACATGCGTGGCGGGTGGCCTTGGCGGAACTCGAGAGTTTTATCGACGATGGGGTCGAGGAACGAGCGGTTGTGCGAAACGATGAGGTAGCTTCCCGGGTAGTCGCGGAGGGCGTTTTGCAGGACCTCCTGCGACTGGATGTCGAGGTGGTTAGTCGGTTCGTCGAGGATGAGGAAGTTGGCGGGTCGGAGCAGCATGCAGACGAGTGCGACGCGTGAGCGTTCACCGCCGGAGAGCACGCCGACTTTTTTGAAGACGTCATCGCCGCGGAATAGGAAGCAGCCGAGGAGGTTTCGTGCGAGTGGTGCGTTTTCGCGCGAGGCGGCATTTTCCGCGCATTCGAGCACCGTGGAATTTGGGTCGAGTTCGTCGGCGTGGTTTTGGGAGAAGAACGAGGCGGCGGCTTTGTGTCCGAATTTGTGCGTTCCGCTGTCGGGTTCTTCCTGGCCGGTGATGAGTCGGCAAAAGGTCGACTTTCCTGCGCCGTTTGGACCGACGATGGCGATACGTTCGCCGCGGGTGATTTCGAAGTCGAAGTCGTTGAAAATGGTGATATTGCCGTAAGCTTTGGAGGCATTCTCCAGTGTTGCCACGCTATGGCCTGAGGCGGGTGGGTCGGGGAAGCGGAAGCTCATCACGGCGTCGTCCTGTTCGATCTCGATGAGTTCGATTTTTTCCAGCTGCTTGATGCGGGACTGGACTTGTTTGGCTTTGGTGGCCTTGGCGCGGAAGCGGTCGATGAAGTCCTGGATTTGTTTGATTTCGCGTTGTTGGGCTTTGTATTGTTTGACGAGGATTTCTTTTCTGAGAACAGATTCCTTGGCGTAAAACGAGTAGTTTCCTGCGTATTCCTCGGCGCGTCCGTGGTGGAATGCGATGGTGCGCGTGGTCAGCATATCGAGCAGTGCCAGATCGTGGGAAATGATCAGGATGGCACCCGGGTAGTTGACCAGATAGCTCTCCATCCATTTTTGCGAATCGATGTCGAGGTGGTTGGTTGGTTCATCTAACAAAATAACCTGCGGCTGTGTGAGAAGGAGTTTTGCCAGAGCGATACGCATTTGCCAGCCGCCGGAGAACTCGGCGCAGTCGCGTGTGAAGTCGGTGCGTTTGAATCCAAGCCCGGTAAGAACCGATTCCATTTTCGGTTTGATGGTTCCGGGGTCAGCGGCATCGAGCTTGAGTTCCAGGTCACCGATATCATGGAGTAGCTCGGAGTAGGGGGCTGAGCGAGGGTCGAGACCGTGGAGTTTTTCCGAAAGGGCATCGATTTCCTTTTGCTGGTCGCGCGTTTCGGCGAATGCCGACTCCACTTCGTCCCAGAGGGTGATGCCTTGGATGTGGATTCCCTCCTGGGGTAGATACCCGACGTCGCAGTGCTTGGGTTTGACGATCTTGCCGCCGTTCGGTTCAAGAATGCCGCCGATGCATTTCATCAGGGTGGATTTTCCGGCGCCGTTATGACCTGCGAATGCGATACGTTCCTTCGCATGCACGGTGAACGAGAGGTCTTTGAAGATGACTCTCGCACCGAATTCGATGTGAAGATTTTGGATTGCTAGCATCGCGCGGCAGGGTTCTGCCAGAAATGCTGTGATAAACAATGCAAATTCTACCAAGCTTGGGTGTTGTTTTTATGTCGTAGCTGATGGATGATCAGCCCATGGAAAAAGACGTGACAAGCGAGCTGATTGATCTCGCGCTTCATGAAGATATCCGCGACGGCGATGTGACCTCACTTTATTTTGTGCCAGAGGGTCAGCAGTCGTCCGCCTACATCCATGCTAAGGCGGATGGAATACTGGCAGGGATGGATGTTGCGGTGGAAGTATTTAGCCGTGTGGATGCCAAGATAGATCTGAAGGTGTTAAAAAATGATGGTGATTCACTCAGCTATGGCGACAAAGTATTGGAGATCAACGGCTCTTCGCGCTCAATCCTGACTGCGGAACGAACCGCATTGAATTTTCTGCAGAGGCTTTCAGGGATTGCCACCAACACGTCGCGTTATGTTGCATTGGTCGAAGGAACCAGGGCGAGGGTCCTTGATACGCGCAAGACGACACCCGGGTGGAGGGAGCTTGAAAAGGCAGCCGTGCTTGCAGGTGGGGGGACAAATCATCGTATGGGGCTGTACGACCGCGCCATGGTGAAAGATAATCATCTCGCGGCGCAGGATGGATTGGAGGAGCTGCAGTCGGCAATTAATCAGCTGAAGCATGACCGTCCTGGCGTGGAGGTAGAACTGGAAACCGAGACGCTTGAGCAGGTGGAAAAATTTCTCACCTTGGATGGGGTGGATTATATTTTGCTAGATAATATGGATAATGAGACAATGGCCGAGGCGGTGAAAATGAGGGGAGAGAGCGGCCCTGCACTGGAGGCGAGCGGAGGTGTGAATCTAGAGACCATTGCTGAGATATCAAAGACGGGCGTTGATTTCATTTCTGTGGGTGCGTTGACCCATTCAGCTGTGGCGCTTGACCTTTCTCTGGAGTTTGTAGACAAGTAGCTCAGGTGGATGCGCTTTCACGAAGAAGTTGGATTGCATCACACGAAAAGAAGTTTAAGATGAATCATATGATGACGGGAAAATGGTATGTCCGCCGTTGGGCGTTATTGGTGTTAGTAAGTGTGACGTGCACTTCACTTGATGCCGAGCCAACCAACGCGCTGCTCGACAAGATGAATTCGGATGAGTTCGATGTCCGCAGTAAGGCATACGCTGAGCTGAAGGTATGGGCGAAAAAAAACATCGAGTCATCGCCCGAGCAACTTCACAAGGCATGGAAAGCGAGTAAACAGCCTGAGGTGAAATCTCGCTGTTACGAGCTGATGAAGGATGTGGCAATCCAGCGGAGGTTTGGCAAGGGTAAGGGCTTTATCGGTATCCGTATGCAAGAAATTGCTGTCGCGGATCCGGGAAACAAAGAACCAGGAAACCAGGAGAAACTGGCTGGCGTTCAAATCACCTTGGTGATGCCCGATACCCCCGGGGAAAAGGCAGGGCTGAAAATGAACGACATCATTCTGGGCGTGGATGCTCTCAATTTCGGAAAGTCGAAAATACCACCGGCAAATGCCAGGTTTGGTTTCCAGCAAATCGATTTTGGCACCGTCACGCGTTTCGGCGACTACATCAAGTCAAAGCAACCGGACGATACAGTCACCTTGCACATCATGCGGGGTGTAAAGAAGATGGACGTCAAGGTGACCCTGATGAAACGGCCCGCTTCTGCGGATGTCGGGGTGTTCGGAAGGGGGACGATTGATCCACAGGATGAGAAGGATCGGTTCTTCGAGACCTGGTTGAGGTCGATGGCTAAATAATCGTCACTGTTCTCCGGTGCAAATTACGGATCAATCGACTTCATGGTTTGTCTCTCGTAGTAGTCGAAGATTTTTTGGTAAGCCTCTTTTTCGATCAGGTCGGCCTCTTTAAGTGATTTCACGAATTGTTTCGCGCGGGCAATTTCAAACTCATTGAGTTTTTTCCCCCCAGGCTTGGAGCCGTCTGCGTTTGGTGGACTGATGACCAGGTTCGGGATCAGTTTGTCCACTCCCTCAAGCACGGAGGCAGGGATGATCGTGGAAATGACAACATCCTCATCGGTGGACGGACCAGACTTAATGATCGGTATCTCGCCTTTTTCCAAAGTGAATAGGTTACTCTGATCTGTAAATATACCGAGTTTCTTGCAGTTGTCGAAATTACTGAGCAGCGAGTCTCTGATCAGCGCCTTGCGGATGGTGAGCTCATTGTCGTGATCCGTATCCAAGAGGTCTTCAGATTCTTCCATAACTTCCTTGAGGGTCTCATCTGGTGTCATGCCGAGCTCGGTAGCAAGGTGCATCTGGTACATGGTTTTCAGCAGCGTTGCCTGCGCATCTTTGGCATAAAATTGCTCGTAGGAAGACGACTCACTTATTTGTGAAGTCAGCTCAATAATGACAGAGCGCTTTTTCTGATACTTGCGGCAACTCTTGATGCCGAACAAGGCAACAGAAATAATAATCAGGAGGAAAATACCTTGTTTGATGTATTCAGTGACGGGTAATTGGGTGTCGGACATAGTCTTGGATTCTAGCTGGGTGATTCAAATCTTTTATGGTCGCGGCAGTTGTAGAGTGCCTCTTGCAGGGTAATCTGGTTCGTTTGCAGGAGATGGGCAAGCGATTCGTCAATTGTGTGCATTCCCTCACCCTGACCAATTTCCATCAGGCCGACCAGCTGTTCGATTTTTCGCTCGCGGATGCAGTTTCGAAGTCCGTGATTCATCAGCATGACTTCGGATGCCATCACGCGTCCCTGTCCGTCTGGACGAGGTAGTAGCCTTTGGGAAACGATTGCCTGTAGCACGTTGGCGAGCTGGGCAATGATCTGTTGCTGCTGATCCGGGGGAAACACATCCACAAGCCGGTCAATGCTTTGGGGGGCGTCCACTGTATGCAGAGTTGCGATGACGAGGTGCCCGGTCTCGGCAGCCGTCAGGGCGATACGGATCGTTTCCAAATCACGCAGCTCAGATACAACGATCACATCCGGGTCCTGTCGTAATGATTGCCTTAGGGCGCGAGGGAATGATTTGGTGTCGGTGCCGATTTCGCGCTGCTTGACCAGGCAAGACAAGTGGGGATAGACGAACTCGATAGGGTCTTCCACCGTGATGAAGACCCCCGAGCGTGTTTCCGATATGCGTTTAACCTGTCTCTTATACACATCTGACGCTGCCGACGAAGATTGTCGAGTGGGGGGGGGGGGGGGGGGGG
>JARFPV010000239.1 GCA_029288115.1 Akkermansiaceae bacterium
GAACTGGGTGTGGATGTTTTTCTCGGCGAGGGAACGTTCACCTCTGGTTATACGATCGACGTCGGCGGCGTCACCCTGCCATTCAAGAAGGCACTTATCGCCACTGGCGCACGCGCGGCTAAAATTCCTATACCTGGGCTCTGGGAAGCAGGTGCTCACACCAATGAAACGATTTTCTCACTGACCGAGCTACCCGAGCGGCTCGCAGTCATTGGAGCTGGCCCGATCGGCTGTGAGCTGGCACAGGCGTTTGCACGGTTTGGCTCCGAGGTGTCAATTTTTGATAACGACGCCCACATTCTTAACCGGGAAGACGCAGATGCCGCGGCCATTGTTGACCGGGCAATGCGTGAAGACGGAGTAAACATCATCTGCCAAGCTGCGATCAAGGAGGTCACTTCGAAAGGTGATCACAAAACCGTCCACTACGAATCCGAAGGCACCCATAACACCCTCGAGGTGGATGCCATCCTTGTTGCAGTAGGCCGCGCACCTAACATCGAAGGTCTCAATCTGGAAAAAGCAGGTGTTTCTCACCACAATCGCGGCATCGAGGTAGACGATCACTTACGCACATCGAACAAACACATCTTCGCCGCCGGTGATGTCGCCGTGAAACACCAGTTCACCCACACTGCCGACGCCGCCGCACGCATCGTCATCCAGAATGCCTTGTTCCATGGCAGGAAAAAACTCAGCGACCTCGTCATCCCCTGGTGCACCTACACCGAGCCTGAGATCGCCCACGTCGGCATGTATGAGAACGACGCCAACGAGCAAGGAATCGAGATTGATACCTATATTCAGAAATTCGATGACGTCGACCGAGCGATCCTCGACGGACAGACTGAGGGGTTTGTCAAGATCCACACCCGAAAAGGCACGCCGAATATAATCGGAGCCACCATTGTTGCGGACCATGCAGGCGACCTCATCTCTGAAATCACCCTCGCTATCACCCATGGCATCGGGCTTGATAAGATCGCCTCCACCATCCACCCCTACCCGACTCAGGCAGAAGCGATTAAAAAACTCGGCGACGCCTACTCGCGCACCAAGCTCACTCCGTTTGTCAGTAAGATGTTCAAAAAATGGCTCGCGTGGGCACGGCGGTAGGGCGGATTGGCCTCAATCCGCCAAGATTGTCTCCTCGGTTGAACCAACGACGGATTGAGGCCAATCTGCCCTACCTTAGAACACATTTTTCGCGTGTTTTCCGGTTTCTACATGGTTAAACACAGCCATGCCGAGCGACGTCGTATTTTTACTCCAGAAACTGATCCGCATTCCCAGCGTCAACCCAGACTGCTCACCCGATGGCGACGGTGAAGCTGCGATGGCGGACTACGTGCAGGAGTTTCTGGAAAAAATCGGCTACTCGGTCACCCAGGAGGAGGTTCTTCCCGGTCGGCCCAACGTCATCGCCCGCGCCCCCCATTCAGGAAATGGCCCAGATGACCGACCACGCATCCTCCTCGGCCCCCACCTCGATACCGTCAGCATCGCTGGCATGGACCTCGATAGCTTCGGCTCCATCACCGATGATGGCAAAATTCTCGGTCGCGGCGCCTCCGATACCAAAGGCCCGATGGCATCCATGCTCCAGGCGCTACACAACTGCCGGGATATCCTGGCCGACCTCCCCGTCGCGGTCGATTTCATCGGCTTCATGGGAGAGGAAGCCTCCCAGCACGGATCCAAGCACTTCGCGAAAAACCACGCGTCCGAATACACATTCGCCATCGCCGGTGAACCCACCGACCTCCACATCGTCAACGTCACCAAGGGATCGCTCTGGGCGACCTTGACCGCCACAGGAAAAGCCGCCCACGCGTCACAGCCGGAAAAAGGCGACAACGCGATCCTCAAGCTCGCCCGCGCACTCGATAAACTGGAGCAAAAACTCACCCCGAAACTGGCGAAATTCACCCACCCGATCCTCGGCCACTCGACCGTCAACGTCGGCACATTCCACGGCGGCAAACAGCCGAACATCGTGCCCGACGCCGCCAAGGCACAAATCGATATCCGCACCACCCCCTCACTGCACAACGACGTGGGCGCCCAAGGACTCGTGGAGCAGATCATCAGCAAACTGAAACTCCCGATCAAGCTGGTCAACCCGCACGCGAATCCACCGATGGATGTGCCCGACGACAACCCGTGGATCCAGAAACTCATCGCCGCGAACCCGGGAACCCAACCAGTCGGCGCCCCGTGGTTCTCCGACGCCGCCCACCTCAACGCCGCCGGCATACCCGCCGTCTGCATCGGCCCGGGATCCATCAACCAGGCACACACCCGGGATGAATTCATCAACATCAACGACCTCGATGCGGGCGTGGTTTATTTTGAGAATCTGGTCAGGTCATTGGGGTAGGGTCGGTTCGACGAAACGACCGCCATATCAAACCCGGTCCTTTCAGCGAAATGTCCCTG
>JARFPV010000282.1 GCA_029288115.1 Akkermansiaceae bacterium
GAATACAATAACCCCGGCGAGGAAGTCACAGCAGGGGTTCCCGACATGTTTGCCCAGCTGCCCAAAGACCAACCTGCAGATCGCCTGGCACTCGCCCGCTGGCTCACCTCGCCAGATCACCCACTAACTGCCCGCGTGGCAGTCAACCGCTACTGGCAAATGATCTTCGGAACCGGACTGGTCCGCACCGCCGAAGACTTCGGCTCCCAAGGCGAGTGGCCGTCACACCAAGCCCTCCTTGACACCCTCGCCGTACGATTCCGCGAAACCGGCTGGGATGTACGCGCCCTGCTCAAGGAAATGGTTATGTCTAACACCTACCGCCAGCGCTCGGATATCACCCGCCAAATGCTCGAAACTGATCCACAAAACCGCCTCCTCGCCCACGCCCCGCGGACACGCCTCCCCGCCGAACTCGTCCGAGACAACGCCCTCGCCATCAGCGGCCAACTCAACCTGCAAATCGGCGGACCCAGCGTCTACCCCGAACAACCCGACGGCCTCTGGCGACAAGTCAGCCACTTCGGCTACGGCGCATTCACCGCCCAAGCATACTACCCCGACTCAGGCGAACAAACCCGGCGGCGCAGCATGTACACATTCTGGAAACGAACCTCCCCACCCCCATCACTTTCCATTTTCGATGCCCCCACCCGGGAAACCTGCACCGTGCGCCGACTGCAAACTAACACCCCACTACAGGCACTCGTCCTCCTCAACGACCCGCAATACCTGAAAGCATCGGGAGCCCTCGCACGTCGCATGCTCACCGATGGCGGCAACTCAACCGCTAGCCGCATCAGCCACGCGTTCCGACTCGCCACCGCACGCCAACCAAACCCCAACGAACTGGATATTCTAACCGCCGCATTCCAAAGAGAAAAAGCACGCTTCTCCTCAGACCCGGCCGCTACCAAAGCACTGCTGCAAGAATCAGAAAACACCGGCAACAACCCAGAACTCGCCGCCCTCACGATGGTCGCATCCACCATCCTCAACCTCAACGAAACCATCACCAAACAGTAACCATGGCTCATTCAAATTTTTCACGACGCAGCTTCCTCGGCAAAACTGCAGGCACCCTGGCATTCATGGGTATGCCACCCGTCTTCGGTTCAGAAAACGGTTCAGGAAAACAAACCGTCGGACTCCCGAACTTCCCCCACCACAAACCCACCGCCAAACGAGTCATCTACCTGTTCCAGTCAGGTGGCCCGTCACACGTCGACCTCTTCGACTACAAACCCGCCCTGGAAAAACTCCATGGCACCGAATTGCCCGACAGCATCCGGGGCAACCAACGCGTCACTGGCATGACCGCAGGGCAGAAACAATTCCTCGTCAACAAGACGGTCTCACCCATCAAACCTCGCGGCGAAAGCGGAGTCACCATCTCCGACCTCCTACCCTACACCTGCGGCATCGCCGACGACATCAGCCTAGTCAAATCCGTCCACACCGAAGCCATCAACCACGACCCCGGCATCACCTACATCAACACAGGCTCGCAAATCCCCGGCCTCCCCAGCCTCGGCGCATGGTGCAGCTACGGCCTCGGCAGCAACAACCAAGACATGCCCGGCTACATCGTTATGCTCTCCCAAGGAAATGGCAAAAACCCTGGGCAGCCCATCTTCTCCCGGCTCTGGGGTAGCGGCTTTATCCCATCCAGCCACCAAGGCGTGCAACTGCGTGGCGGCGGCGCTCCTATTCTCTACCTCGATGATCCTAAAGGAATCGACCGCAAAAGCCGCCGCAAGATGCTCGATGACATCGCCAAACTCAATGCCATGCGACTCGAACAAAGCGGGGACCCGGAAATCGCTACCCGCAATTTCCAATACGATATGGCTTACCGCATGCAGGCGTCCGCACCCGAAATCACCGACCTCTCAGACGAACCCGAAAGCACATTCAAACTCTACGGCGAGGACGCTCGCACCCCAGGCACCTACGCCTACAACTGCCTGCTGGCACGACGCATGGCCGAACGCGATGTCCGCTTCATCCAGCTCTTCCACCGCGGCTGGGACCAACACAAAAGCCTCGTCCCACACCTCACCGCACAGTGCAAGGACACCGATCAAGCCTCCGCCGCACTCGTCACCGATCTCAAACAACGCGGCATGCTCGACGACACCCTGGTCATCTGGGGCGGCGAGTTCGGCCGCAGCGTCTACAGCCAGGGCAAACTCAACGCCGGACGCGACCACCACGGCCGCTGCTTTAGCATGTGGATGGCCGGAGGAGGCGTCGCCGGTGGCCGCATGCACGGCGAAACCGACGACTTCTGCTACAACATCACCAAAGACCCCGTCCACATCCGCGACCTCACCGCCACAGCACTCCACTGCCTCGGCATCAACGACAAACGCTTCACCTTCAAACATCAGGGACTCAATCATACCCCGACAGGTGTTGAGCCGACCAGAATCGTGAAGGAAATCCTGGCCTAAGACCGAAGCCAGTACATCATAGACTGGCAAAATGACCCCTGCGCTTTCCTAACCACTGTGAAAGCCAATTTCACGCTTCGGCTTGTTATCTACCGCAATAAGCTGGCGGATAGCGTCAAAGACCAGATTGAAATTCTCATCGTATTGCTTTTCCAACCTCTCGATTTTTTCCGCCAGTAGTTTGTTGGAATCCATCAGTCTGCGGAGCTGGACGAATGTGCGCATGATCGCGATGTTCACCTCTACTGCACGAGGCGAGCGCAACACACTAGACAACATCGCCACGCCTTGCTCAGTGAACGCATAAGGGCGGTATTTTCGATGTTGCCCACGCTTTAAGGTCACAAATTGTGACCTTGAAGAATCCCCATCTTCATTTGAGGTCACATTCTGCGACTTCAAGTTTTCCCATTCTTCCTCAGAAAGCTGGAACATGAAATCCTCGGGAAATCGCTCGATATTCCGTTTTACTGCCTGGTTTAACACTTTGGTTTCAACCCCATAAAGACCCGCCAAATCCACATCCAAAAGCACCTTCTCCCTGCGGAGATAAATCACCAGGGGCTCGATCTTTTCCGGAATCACGACAGCAGAAGGTCGCACCTCCGCCTTTTGGGATGCTTTACGGGCAGTTTTCTTTTTTGGCGGCACGAGCAAAAACTACTCGAGTGAACACCTGTTGTCAATTTCTAAAACAGCCCAACTACCTTGCCATCGTCACCCAGATCAATCCTGTTAGCAGCTGGCTCTTTCGGCAACCCAGGCATCGTCATAATGTCACCACAAATCATGATGACAAACTCAGCACCAGCTGCGAGACGAACCTCCCTGACCTTGACCACATGGTTTTCTGGAGCACCTACCAAACTAGGATCCGTGGAGAACGAATACTGCGTCTTGGCAACACAGATCGGATAATCACCAAATCCAGCATCCTGCAGACGCTTAACCTCATTTCTCACCTTTGTATCGGCAACCACTTCATTCGCAGAATAAATCTTCTTCGCAACCGCCTCCATCTTACTCCATAGCGGCAGATCATCTTCATACGTAAGCTGGAAACTAGCAGGGCATCTCTCAATGACATCCACCACCGCGTGCGCCAAATCCTCAGCACCTTCACCTCCCTTTGCCCAGTGCTCAGCAAGCACCACATCTACCTGCAGGTGCCCTAACCTCTGGCGCAAAAGATCGATCTCAGCCTCCGTGTCAGCAGTAAACCGGTTGATCGCAACGATACAAGGCAACCCCCAGTGCTCACGCACATTACGCACGTGACGCTCAAGGTTCTTAATCCCCTTCTCCAGGGCCTCAAGATTCTCAGTCGCAAGCTCCTTGACGTTCGCCCCACCGTGGAACTTCAACGCCTTGATCGTAGCCACCACAACAGAAGCATCAGGCTTAAGCCCAGACTTCCGACACTTGATGTCCACAAACTTTTCAGCCCCAAGATCAGCACCGAATCCAGCCTCTGTGAACACATAGTCAGCCAGTATAACCGCCGATTTCGTCGCAATCACCGAGTTACAACCATGCGCAATATTCGCAAATGGACCACCCTGAATAAATGCCATGTTACCTTCCAAGGTCTGCACCAAGTTCGGTTTAAACGCATCTTTCAACAATAAAGAAAACACACCAAGAGCATC